>DASYSV010000441.1:0-8118 GCA_036010185.1 Puia sp. | reverse complement strand
TCAGCGTCGGCTATTTCGGTATGCAGGTCAACAGCGCGACCGAGCGCCGCATTCTTTTTTCAGTCTGGAGTCCCTTCACCACGGACAATCCATCCGCCATCCCCGACAGCCTCAAAGTACGTCTCGTAAAAAAAGGACAGGATGTCCACACCGGCTCTTTCGGCAATGAAGGATCCGGCGGTCAAAGCTATCTCGTCTATCCCTGGGTCGCCGGCCGCACCTATCGCTTCCTGCTCCGCGCGCAACCACTGTCCTCCGCCGCGGGACCCGCCGCACCTGCCGCACCGGCCTCCACACCCGCCTCCGCACGCGCCGCCACACCCGTCGTCACACCCGTCGCCACACCCGCCACGTCCACACCCACCGCCACGCCCACAACCGCCTCCTCCATCACCCGGTTCACCGCCTGGTTCTACGCTCCCGAGCAAGCCCATTGGCTCCTCATCGCCAGCTGGGATCGCCCCGCGACCCATACGTGGCTTCAGCATCTTCATTCTTTCCTGGAAAACTTCGAACCCGACTACGGCGACCAGGGCCGTCGCGTTCTTTTTTCGAATCAATGGACCCGCGACTCCGCAGGCCACTGGACCCCCATCACCCGCGCGCGTTTCACCGGCGACAACACCGCACGGAAAGGTTATCGTCTCGACTATGCCGGCGGTTCGACCACCGATGGCTTTTGGCTGCGTAATGGAGGATTCATCCAGACACCCACGCCGCTCGACACCTGGTTCACGCGACCCGTCTCCCGCCAGTCCCCGCCCGACGTGGATTTCGCCGCTCTCCCTTAGACAGGTCCCCGTTTTTCCTTAAATTACACCCATGCCTGTCCTGCTCAAATCGGTACTCTTGTTCTTCCTGCCACTGGCGGTGCTCACTACCCATGCACAGCAAAAAAGATCCGATACGCTGATCGTGCATTTTGCCTTCGACCGCAGCGATCTCGGTCCCCAGGATCTCGATCTTTTGCACCAAATAGCCCGCCTCTCCCCCGATAGCGTATCCATCATCGGGCATACGGATATCAAAGGCAGCGTCGCCTATAACCAACAGCTCTCGATCCGTCGCGCACGCTCGACGCAAGCCACTCTGCAGAATATCCTTTCCTCAAACTTGCCGTCGATCCGCTTCGAAGGCCGCGGCAAATCCGAACCCCTTCCCGGCGACGACAGCCTGAGCCGCCGCGCAGTCGTCGTCGTCTATTATCATGACAAACCCGCGCCCCCCGTCGCACGCATCGACACTCCCCCGCGCGTACGTTCTCCCGACGAACCCGATACTGTTATCTCATTGAACAATATCAACTTCATCGCCAATACCCCCGTCCTCACCGATGCCGCCCGTGAAGCCATGCCTTCGACCATCAGCAGTCTTCGCAGCTTTAGCGACCGCATTCTCGAGATCGACGGCTTCTGTAATGCGCCCGGTCCCCCATTACCCCCTCATGACCCGCTGTTCAAGCTCTCGGTCCAGCGTGCAAAATATATTTACGATATGCTCATCAACAGTGGTTTCGACTCCACGCGTCTGCGCTATAAAGGCCTCGGCAACGCCCGGCCGGTGAACGCCCATCCCACTACCACCGCCGAGATGGATCAGAATATGCGCGTCGAGATCAAGGTCTTCAGCAAACTTCCGCCATCCTAACTCACACCCATGCCCCTTCGCTCTATCGCCTCCGCACCGTAGTCCTTCACGAACTAGGCCACAACCTCGGCCTTCCCCATTGCCCGAATCCGCATTGCATCATGAATGACGCCAATGAAAAGATCGCCACCATCGACAACAGCCGCGACCGGTTCTGCGCATCCTGCCAGTCCCGCCTCACGGCAATCCCCTAACTCCCACCGCACTGCTTCCGGTAGAGATCCGGCGACACGCCGACCTTTTCCTTAAATAATTTTGAAAAATAAAGTGGATGTTCGAATCGCAGTTGATAAGCGATCCCCTTGATGGAATTTCCAGAGTCCGCCAGAAGGACCTTTGCCTTTTCCATTTTAAGCTGGATAACGTATTGCTGAGGCGCGAGCCCCGTATAAAGCTTAAACCACTTTCTGAACCACGCATAGCTGACATTCAGCTCCTCCGCAATCTCATGAATATCGATGGCTTCATCGATCTTCGAACGCAATAACATGATGGCCTGCTCCATCTTGCTTTTAACTCCATCCGCATTACTGAAGGATTGCTGTCTGCTCAGAGAATAAACGCATCCCAGCAAATGAAGCAACATGCCTGACACGAAAGGCTGATACCCCGGTCGCTCCGTCTTGGTCTGCTCGATGATGCCCGAAAAAAGTGCCACGATCTCCGCATTGTAGCCGATCGAAAGCACAGCGCCCGGCGGCTCAAAGAATTTTCCCCGCATAAGGTTATCCGCCACTTCACCCGTGAATCCTACCCAATATTCGTCCCAACCTGTCTGCATGTTGGGTCTGAAACGATGCCATTCCCCCGGAAAAAGCAACAGTACCGTTCCCGCATGGACAACGCATTCCGGGACGGAGGATGATTCAAAAAAACCCTCGCCACCGGCGATATAGATTAGTTGGTATTCATCTAATACCCTCCCCTTGCTCCAGCAGAAGTAATACTTGCTCGGATGTTGCCGGTAAGGATATTCCTGACCCGCTGCTATCCGGGTGGCGCCGGCATTAAGAACCGACAAACCCCAACTTTGATCCTCCTTGCTTATCGGCAGATATCGGTAGTAGTTGATCATAGACTGACCCACGTTTACTCCCTAAATCTAACACAGTTTCACCATTTCTATATTGATCAACGCCGCAAGTTTTTCAAGACACGAAGAAAGATGACCGACCCCGACGGCACAATGATGTGCCGGGCCGTAAGCATTCCAGCGGTTGACAAAACCCCGTGCTCCGCCAGAGAACCGGTACCGGCTATTGGTGTTTCCAATCTGAAGGATCGGCCCATCCACCGTTTCACCCTCTGCCACGAGCAGGAACAGGCCACCTCCTCTTTTTTCTACCACTGACAACAACGTCACGGGACCGTGCTTCACCGACATCTCTACAGAAAGACCCCTGCCCACCTTCCCATGATACACCTCCAGCGGCCGGACGATGGTCTTACCTTCTGCAATGGCAATATGCCCCGGGCCGTCATGCCCCATTAACACCACATCGGCATCAAAATCCATCGCGTAATACTCCGTAAATGAGCCCCCCGAGCCGAGACTGTCCAGGATCTTCATCGCCTGAACATTCTTTACCTCATATTCACAGGCCACCGGTACGCCGTTTGCCGTCAGCCAGGAATTACCCGGAATGATGGATGCGATCGCCTCCTCGTTGTCCGGGTTACCCGTGCCCTTGTAATAATAAGCCATCGAACCCAATTTATAGCGGGCAACCAGCCCCTCCATCGCCAGTGACGTCATTGCCGCCTGTTCCAGATCCAATGCAGAACACTCCGGTAGTACTTCGAACACCTCGCGAAATAATTGCACGCGATCAAGCGCAGCCCCACGCCCGACAGCCTTACGAAAAGCCACCAGTTCCTCCACCTCGAGCAACTCTATATGCCCGCCGAAACAGGCATATTGCTGAGTCAGATCGGTATATACATCTACCATGCCGCTATAATAATGCCCCATCAGACCCAGACGGTTATGACGCATGACATGTTTCACCCTTGCCGCCGCCACCCACTCGCCGATCTCCGCCCAGCACGACTCATCACCTTCCAGTATCCCGGTCACCTGGTACGACCGGATTCCTACACGATTCAGCACATTCACGATCTCGGGCACCGGGCAAGCCGAGCAATGGGCCAACCACTCACCCGTCATCTTCGTTCGGTCTCCCAGTGCATTAATGCGGACATAATCCATCGACGAAGAAGACGACAAATTCAGAATGACCACCGGTACCCCCGCCAACTGAACCACCGGAAGCACCGTCGATGAAAGCGCATACGTGGAAGCATACAAAAAGATCAGCTCGACATCCTCCGATCTGAAAAGCTTGCCCGCCGCAAAGGCCTTGTCCACGGTGTCTACCATTCCGGCGTTGACAATGCCCGGGTGAAACGCCATCAATTTTCCCTCGACGATCCTCAAATAACCCAGGAGTCTGTCTTCCAACCCTTCGAACTGCGGCCAATAGGTATCCAGCCCAATGGCAAATAAACCGATCTTCATGGTCATAAATCTATTACCCAAATATGGATCGCAGATGTATTATTTGAGATTGTTGATTCCCTTTTTGCGATTTCCACGTGATGCATTTGGAGATGCGATCCCGTTGACGAACTTTATCCCATGAAGACACGTTACCTGCTCCCGCTGATCCTCATCGCTTTTTCCGCCCACGCGCAAAATCAGGCACCGGACACGGTGAACGTCCAATGGCAACGGACTCAGATCATATCGAAAACGACACTGACCCTGCAGGTCGTCGTCAATCCACCGCTGCGCCGCGGCTCTGCCATGCACGACTCCATCTTTACGGCCCTTCAGTCGCTGGGCTGCGACTATGTCCGTTATGTGCCCTGGCTGCCTTATCCCAGATTGGGTGTGGCCGAGTTGCGACAGCCCACCCCTCAAAGGACGTTTTGGGATTTCAGTGTCATCGATCCCATGACCCTCGACTTCCTGAATGCGACCAAAGGCCATCCGGTGATCCTGAACTTCAGCACGATCCCCGCATGGATGTATAAGACCAGCAAGCCCGTTACCTTTCCCGATGACCCCTACGCCGTCTTTTGGGATTATACCCAGGGCAATACCCCGCGCGATACCACTTACCGTGAGATCGCCGATTACTATGCACGGTTATATAGCTGGTATACCAAAGGCGGATTCACCGATGAGCTCGGCAAACGGCACGAGTCGGGTTATCATTACCCTGTGCCTTATTGGGAGGTGTTGAATGAAGTGGATTTTGAACATGGCAACACGCCGGAAAGCTATACCAGGTTATATGACGCCGTCACCGCTGCAATAAAGAAGGAATCGCCCGGCACCCGGTTTGTGGGGATGGCCCTCGCCGATCCCAACCGCCCCGAATGGTTCGAGTATTTCCTCAATCCCAAACATCATAAGGGAGGCACGCCGCTGGATTTGATATCTTATCATTTCTATGCGACCGGAGGCGTGCAACAGGGTATGGATGTGCTGCAGTATACCTTTTGGGACCGGGCCGATGGCTTCCTCAATACCACCAGGTTCATCGACAACATCCGCAAGAGACTCTCCCCGGGCACGAAGACGACCATCGATGAAGTCGGGAGCATACTGGATAACGATAACGAAGTGCCGGATAGAAAAACGCCCATACCCAACACGTATTGGAATCTGTCGGGTGCGACGTATGCCTATGTCTATCTCGGCCTCGCACGTATAGGTATCGACATCGTCGGCGAATCGCAACTGGTCGGCTATCCCACCCAATATCCCAGCGTAAGCATGATCGATTGGAAAAACGGCCGGCCCAATGCTCGTTATTGGGTGCTCCGGTTGTTAAAAGATAATTTCGGGCCGGGCGACAAATTCGTCCAAAGCGGGCTGGCCGGCACCGAGCCCGAAGCAGGCGACGCGCTAACCCAACAGGCAATCGTAACTTCGCATGGGCGACGACTATTGCTCATCAACCGGCGAAATAAGACGATCCGTCTGGTAATGCCCAAAGAAATGATCGGCACTACCATGCAGGTGGTCGATCCGTCCACCGGCGATGAAGCACCTGCGGTAATAAAAGTCACTGAGACGCCTGTCGGGTTAAAACCTTTCGCCGTCGCGGTTGTCGGCGGATGAGCACCAAAAAAAATGTGTCTATGCCAATCGATGAAAAATTAGCCGACCGGATCCGCGAACGCTTCGCCGATCTCCCTCACGTCGAAGAAAAGGCCATGATGGGTGGCCTGACATTCATGTATAACGATAAAATGTGCGTCGGCATCTTCCGCGGCGATCTGATGTGCCGCATCGATCCGGAAGTCTATGAAGAGGCGCTGGAAAAACAAGGCTGCCACGCGATGGAATTCAAAGGCCGCGTCATGCCCGGCTTCGTTCTCATCGATGCCACCGGCCGCCACACCAAAAAACAATTCGATTACTGGATCGACCTCGCACTCGACTTCAACAAAAAAGCGAAATCCTCAAAATCTTCCAAATCCGGCAAACCCTCCAGGCCCTCCAAACCCACGGTCCCCTCCACCCCGACGAAGCCCTCCAAACCCACGACGTCCTCTACCCCCTCCAAACCCTCCAAACCCTCCAAAAAAAGGAGATAGCCCAACGTCTCCCGAGGTCGCGGCAAGCCCCAAACAAAATTATTCAACCAACGAATATACGAAACACTTCGCACATCCGGCGTCAACCCAATCTTAATTATCATTTCTTTAACTCCTCCCAAACCCTTGCCCAGCGTGGCTTCCAGCCCAAAAATGGCTTTAAGATTCAATTAACACACCATCGAAAACGATTCTCCTGCACACCCGTTATCATTGCATCAGTCAAACAAATTCTAAAAGCAATTAAGCCATGAAAATGAAAAGTAAAGTAGCCATTCTCGGTGCGTGTGCAGTCATCGCGGGTGGCGTCCTCTTCGCCAATGGGAAAGTTAGGTCTGCAATAGGCGGGGATCAGGCGTACAACAGCATCCTGGATACAACCCATGCCCCGGCTTTCCGTACTGCGTACAATACTCCTGCTGCAGTCCAGCCGGTGGACTTCGAAAAAGCAGCTTCGGCCGCCGTACCTAGCGTCGTACATATTAAAGTAAATATAAAAGCCAACCATATCGCCGGCAGAGAAGGCCCCGATCACGATCCGTTCGGCGGTCAATTCGGAGGCGACGATTTCTTCAGACGATTCTTTGGCGACGGCAATGGTCATGCCATGCCGCAACCCGATCAGAAGGCCTCCGGTTCGGGAGTGATCATCAGCTCCGACGGTTACATCGTCACCAATAACCACGTGGTCAATGGAGCCACCTCCGTCACCGTGACCCTCAACAACCGTACAAACTATACGGCCAAGGTCATCGGCACCGACCCCAACACTGATCTGGCATTGATCAAGATCGATGGGAAGAACCTCCCTGTCATGACGGTCGGTAACTCCGATGACGTCAAGCTCGGACAATGGGTAATGGCCATCGGCTATCCCCTCAACCTCGACGTAACCGTCACACAGGGTATCGTCAGCGCGAAATCCAGGAACATCGGCATCAATACAGGTGCATCCGCGCCTGTTGAAGCCTTTATCCAGACGGATGCCGCAGTCAATCCCGGTAGCAGCGGCGGCGCACTAGTCAATACCAATGGCGAGCTCATCGCCATCAACTCCGCCATCGCCTCTCCCACCGGTAGCTTTGCGGGGTACGCCTATGCCATCCCCTCGAATTTAATGAAGAAGGTCATCGGCGACATCATGAAATATGGCTCCGTACAAAGAGGCTACCTCGGTATCAGCATGGCACCCGAAGGTCTCGATGATTCCAAGAAAAAAGAATTGGGTATCAACAGCGATGTTGCCGGCGTATTCGTCATGGAAGTTTCTCCTAACAGCGCAGCCGATCAGGCCGGTCTGAAAAAAGGCGATGTCATCACCGAAGTTAACGGTCAGCCCGTCACTTCCGATGCACGTCTGGCCGAGATCGTCGCCACGCAAAAACCCGGCGATCATGTGAAGCTCGATTATGTCCGCAATGGCGAACAAAAGACGGCCGATGCCGTCCTTCAGGCCAAGCTGGGCGCCTTCGCAAGCCAGAAGAGCGCGGCCGTCGAATCCCTCGGCGCCGACTTCTCCAACCTTAGCAAGGATGACGCCACCAAACTGGGTGTCGACGGCGGCGTAGTGGTGAACAACATCCGCAACGGCGTCCTGAGCAATCAGACCAACATGCGCCCCGGTTTCATCATCACGAAAATTGGGGATATAAAGGTGACTACCGTCGATCAGCTGAAAGATGCCCTGAGCAAACAAGGCAGCAACTTCCAGATCGAAGGCGTCTACCCCGACAGCAATGAGGTCTACTACTACGGTATCAATGACTTCAGGAAATAAAGAAGGTTTGTTTTGTTCTCTCTATTAAAGGTCGGCCGCCCCCCAAAATGGGAGGCGGCCTTATTTTTTAGCGACCTCATTCC
>DASYSV010000437.1:0-3105 GCA_036010185.1 Puia sp. | reverse complement strand
CATGATCATGCTCGTGCTCAGCATGCACGCGGCAGTTACCTACAGCGGTCTCGGCGGTTGGTATTATAAAGAGGGGCCCCAGCCCGGTAAGCCGGAGCTGGTCGTGTTCGCCACTTACCAGGCCTTCCTGCAGTCCTTTTTCATGGGTCTTCTTTTCTTTATCGCAGGCTATTTCGTACCGGGGGCCTATGACAGAAAAGGCGCACGACGCTTTCTCCGGGATCGCGCTTTTCGTCTCGGATGGCCTTCCCTGCTGTATATCTTCGTTATAGGCCCATTGACCGAATTCTACGTTGCCCGATCCTGGGCCGGGGATTCGCCGGATCGCAGCTTCGTTCAGGAATACGGTCATTATATCACCGGTCTTCGCTTTCCCGGAGGCAGCGGTCCGCTATGGTTCTGCGTCGCCCTTCTGATCTTTTGCTGCGTGTATGCCGGCTGGCGTACGCTCACCGTGCGACGGACAAAGTCGAATACCTCTACCGGCACGCCGCGTCCATTCCCCGGAACCGGAACCATCACCGTCTTTATTTTATCGATCGCCACGGCGAGCTTCCTGGTCAGGATACCGTGGCCCAATGGCACCGACTTCTACAATATGCAATTCTGTGATTTCTCCCAATATATCGCCTTTTTCATTGCCGGCACGCTGGCCTACCGCTGCAGCTGGCTGACGACCTTGCCGGACGCCACAGGCAATCGTTGGGGATTTTTCGGGAGGATCGGAGGACCGGTATGCTGGTTCGCCCTTCTGATCGGCGGTGGCGCACTACAGGGACACGCCGGGGATCTCAGCGGAGGCATGCATTGGCAGAGCATGGGCATGTGTCTTTGGGAAGCCATGGTGGGGACGGCCCTTTCCATCTGGATCATCGCCCTTTTCCGCAAGAGATTCAACGGGCAGGGCCGGTGGGCCAGGTTCTTCTCGGACAATGCCTTTGCCGTCTATGTGTTCCACCCGCCGATGCTCATCTCCATCACGCTGGGTATGTCCGGCGTCCCCGCTCCCGCCCTGCTCAAATTCCTGCTGGCAACGGTCCTGAGCATCATTGTTTCGTTTGCCGTCGCCGCGCTTGTCATCAGAAGGATACCGGTGTTGAAACGAATTGTCTAAAATCGTACCTTACCCAGCGACATGAAATTTTTCTGGAAATATATCTTCCCCCCGCTGTATGGATTGTTTTTCTACACGATCCTGCGGCTGGTGTCCGATCTGACCACCGAAGTCGAATTCTGGCAGCGCCGCCGGGAGCAGAATGCCGTCGAGATCGCGGCTTCCATCCTGTTGGGATATGGATTGGTAAGACTGCCCAATTATTTCGTCCGGAGATTCGAAAAAAAGAGCCGGGCGAACAGTCTTCGCTCCATCACCCTCGAATTCGGCGAGATCCTGCTCGTAGCGATGGCCATCGCCACTACCGCCTGTGTCATCGTACACATCCTGGCACATGATTACCCCATCGGCATCGACGATCTGACGATCGTGAACGTGTTGCTTTCGCTATTCCTGCTGCTGCATTATTCTATCGTGCGCGGCAACAGCTTTATCCGCGCCTATATCGAGCAAAAAGTGCTGATGGAAAAGGTCCGGAACGATCATCTGCAAACGGAGCTGAAGTTCCTCAAGGCGCAATACCACCCCCATTTCCTGTTCAACGCGCTTAACACGATCTATTTCCAGATGGACGAGGACGTATCGGCGGCCAAAAAAAGCGTCGAGAAGTTCTCCGGGCTGCTCCGATACCAATTATACGACCAGCAGCAAACGGTGCCGGTCAGCCAGGAGATCCGTTACCTGCAGAATTTTATACAGCTGCAGCAAACGCGGACTTCGGAGAAATTGCGGCTGGACACGCATTTCGATGAGCATCTCGACGGTCAGCGGGTCTATCCGCTGCTCTTCCTGCCGCTGGTGGAGAACGCCTTCAAATACGTAGGCGGAGACTATCGGTTATGTATCAGCGCGACCTTTTGCGAAGACCAGATCCAGTTCCATGTCGTCAACAGCATTCCTGCCGCGATCGACGGGCCGGAGAGAAAGGACAACGGCATCGGTCTCGAAAATCTCAAAAGACGGCTCGAGCTCCTGTACCCCGGCAAACATTCCTTCACCATCGAAAAAAAAGACGGCGACTTCTCCGCGGCCCTTTCGATACAACTGCCCCCCGCATGACCATCAAATGTATACTCACCGACGATGAACCTTTTGCACGAAAGGGTTTACAGGGCTATATCGGGCAGATCGATTTCCTCGAGCTGGTTGGGGTTTGCGAGAATGCGGTCGAGCTGAATTCGATGCTGAAAAAAGAGCAGGTCGATCTCCTCTTCCTGGACATCGAGATGCCGTATATGACGGGCATCGACTTTCTGCGGCAACTGGCCGCTCCGCCACGTGTCGTCTTTACTACCGCGTATGAGAAATATGCCGTTCAGGGATTCGACCTGGAGGTGCTGGACTACCTCTTAAAGCCTATCCCTTTCGAGCGATTCCTCCGGTCGGCGAACAAGGCCTTCGATTACTTCCGGTTGCAGCAGGCATCGGCGACTCCCGGCGACTATATCTTCGTCAAGTCGGACAGCCGGCTGGAAAAGATAGCCTTTGCGGATATCCTGTTTGCGGAGGCGCTCGAGAACTACGTAGCCATCTACACGCGCGAAAAAAAGATCATCACCCACCTGACCCTGAAAATGCTGCAGGAAAAGCTGCCGGCCATCTCCTTTACGCAGCCGCATAAATCCTATCTTATCGCCATCGACAAGATCGGTTCGATAGAAGGAAATATCCTGCACATCGCCGATTACCAGGTGCCCATCAGCAAATATCTGAAGGACTCGATCATGGAAAAGATCGTGAATAGCCGGTTGCTGAAGCGGTAAATCGCTATCTTTACCGAAACGAACTGGTATGTCCGCCGCACTTACTCCTCCCATCATCCGGCCCGATCAGCTTTCGCAATTAAGGGGCGTCTATGTCTATCTCGATCTTGCCAGCGAGAGTGATAGAGAAACCTTGCGGCCGCTGGCCAGGGACGAACGGCTCTGGGAATTTACCAAAACGCTCCTGATCACCGATACTTTCGACGCGCAGTTCGACGCCTATTTCGA
>DASYSV010000432.1:0-1861 GCA_036010185.1 Puia sp. | reverse complement strand
AATGCGCGCATGATCGAAAGGTTCGAACCAGCCGGTGCCATAGGCATTGAAGGCGTCGATGAAGACATGCACGAAAAGCTGGAGTCCGAAAAAGAGACACCAGTCCCCGAAGGCCATCCCGCTTCGTCTAAAAATCCGTCGCGCTCCCCACGCCAGCAGAGGCGACATCACCAGAATAAAGAGAAAGGAGTGGGTAATACCGCGATGCGCCCATACGTCCCGCGCAGTGTCCAGCCAGAAGTCGGCCAAAAAATCGATATCCGGCAGGCTTTGCGCGATCGCGCCTATCAACAGGGCTTTTTTCCCCAATCGGCGGCCAGCCAGCAATTCACCGATCGCGGCGCCAAGGACGATATGGGTAAGCGAGTCCATTTTCGGCTGATCCAGCAATCCTCATTCCAACGTCTTCACCCCGCGCACCGTCGTGCTTTCCCGCTGTTGCAGGTCCAGCACCACTACCTCATTCTGCCCCTTCTTCAACCACGGCGCCGGGCAATATAAATGATGCTGAGGCCCCACATACCAATACCGCCCCAGGTTATGCCCGTTGATCCAGATGACCCCTTTTTTAAATCCGCTGAGATCGAAATACGTGTCCGCAGTGCTGTCCAGGTTAAAGTTCCCCCGAAAAAACAAGCCCCTGTTCGAACCGGGCGGTCGGATTGCGATGGGCGTATGGGCCGTAGTGGCGCCGGCCGGAACAGCCGGCGGTGCATTCAACGGAAAGTTGAAGGTCTCCCAATCCATCAGCGTCATCCCATCCAGGG
This sequence comes from Puia sp., assembly GCA_036010185.1. Lineage (GTDB taxonomy): Bacteria > Bacteroidota > Bacteroidia > Chitinophagales > Chitinophagaceae > Puia. The sequence continues at coordinate 1,094 of DASYSV010000432.1, read as the reverse complement.
TAACCCGGTCCGTGATACCTTTTCGGTCGATGAGATATTGCGCGAAGTTGATATGCCCCATACTTTCGACGAGGATCTCGAGAACCGGGTCCTTCACGTCCGTCTTCGGCAGCCTGACCGTCCAGTTCCCACCATCCCGGAAGATACTGTCGATGAAGACGCCGTTGAGGAACACCTGCGCATAATCATGTGGTTCCGTAATGGTCAGCTTGCCGCTCTTATGCCCGATCAGCCGGGTGCGGTAGAGGATCATTCCATTGTTTTGATCGAAATATTCCATGGGCTCAGGCTGTGCGGTATGCCTGGCGGCCGGAAGATGGTCCCACAAAGAAGTGTAAGGCTGCATCGTAAAGGCCGGTATCTCCATCACGGGTACCGGCGCGGGCACCGGCGGTAGCGGATGGCCGGCATATTCCCCGATCAGCCGCCTCAGCGCGTAATATTTCGGCGTAGCCCTGCCCTGCTCATCGATCGGTGCATCATAGTCATAGCTGGTGACATCCGGCTGGAACTGTGTCGGCGTAAACGCATTGGCACCCGCCGTGAATCCGAAATTAGTGCCGCCATGCACCACATAAAGATTGAAGGACCGATGGTGGGACAATAAATACCGCAACCCCTTCATGATGTCCGTCGTATCCGGGTGCTGCCAGGGTTCCTTCCAGTGCGTAAGCCAGCCTGGATAGGTCTCGCTGCTGAAGACAGGCACATTCGGGTTATGCCGGGTGGCTACGGCAAAATCGTCATCGCCGGTACCACTATCGAGCCCGATCGCGCAACTATCCAGACTTCCCGCATCGAGCATGAAATCGGTGGGACCGTCGGCGGTATAGAACGGGACGGTTATTCCATGCCGGCGCCACAAGCCACGCAGATCGGCCAGATAGCCCTTGTCATTGCCATAACTGCCGTATTCATTTTCCAGCTGCATCATCAGGATCGGGCCGCCGCGATCGCATTGCAATGGCGCGATCTCCTTTGACAGCCGGGCAACATAACGTGACACGGCGCTCATATAACGGGGATCCCTGCATCGTACTTTGATATCGGGTATCTTCAGCAAGTAGTCCGGCAGACCTCCCCAATCCCATTCC
>DASYSV010000408.1:0-4190 GCA_036010185.1 Puia sp. | reverse complement strand
AGCGTCGTGGACAGCGGAAAGAATCTTTTGGGTCAGACTGATACCAAGAACCATCGGAATGTGTTTTGCGCCGGCGTCCAATATATCTTGCCGATGCTGGTCATCGCCGATCTGCGGGTCGACATGCGTGGCAATCTTCGTTTGCAGCTGGACCGCGAGGACATCCCCGTCACCAGCCGTCTCCGCATGAATTTCATGATCAATACCGACAAAGAATATATGGCGGGTTTCCGTTATATCCTGACGAAATATGTCGGCTTGTCGACGCACTATGACAGTGACATGGGTTGGGGCGCCGGCCTCACATTTAATTATTGAGGGGGCAAGGACCATTGCCCCGGGCCATGCGCCATAAAGCGGTACCCGCATTCCGGCACTTCATATCCTCATTTCGGCGGGTGATATTCCCTAACGTTTCATTAACGTCCTTCTTCGTTAATCTTGCATACACAATGCCCGCCCATGCAACTTATCCAAAAAGCCCTCGCCATCACGCTGCTGACCGTACCCTTTGCGTTAAACGCCCAGACGCGTCATACCGTATCGGGGACTATCCGTGATTCCGCATCAGGAGAAACCCTTATCGGGGCGAGCGTCCTCCTGGAGGAGCAACCGCAAACCGCCGTATCGAGCAATGCCTACGGCTTCTACTCGATCAGTGCCCCGGCCGGCAGCTATCATCTCCTCATCAGCTTTGCAGGTTATCTCTCCGATACCATTGCCGTATCGCTGCAAAAGGATATCGTCCTTCCAGTGCAGTTGGTCGTAGCCGGCGGCGTATTGCAGGAGGTGGTCGTGACAGGCAACAAACACGACAACAATGTCGCGCGACCATTGACTGGGGTGCAAAAGCTTTCCGTCACCGGGATCAGGGATATCCCGGTGATCTTCGGCGAAAAGGATATTTTGAAGACCATCCAGCTGCTGCCCGGCGTGCAGTCGGCGGGTGATGGCAACAGCGGATTCTATGTCCGCGGCGGGACCATCGATCAGAACCTCATATTGCTGGATGGCGCGACGGTCTATGACCCGTCGCACCTGCTGGGTTTTTTCTCCGTTTTCAACTCGGACGCGGTCAAGGATGTCACCATGTACAAGGGAGCGATCCCCGCCGAATACGGAGGCCGGTTATCCTCGGTGCTCGATGTCAGGATGAACGACGGCAATGAAAAGAACTATTCGGCCAGCGGTGGGATCGGGCTCATCGACTCGCGGCTGACGATCGAAGGGCCCATAAAAAAGGACGACGGGTCTTTTGTCGTCAGCGCGCGGCGTACCTATGCGGACCTTTTTCTCAAATTATCCAAAGACACCAATACCAACCGCAACACCCTCTATTTTTACGATCTCAACGTCAAGGCCAATTACAGGCTGGGGGAGAAGGACCATCTGTATCTTTCCGGCTATTTCGGGAACGATCATCTCGGGATCAGCAACAGTTTCGATCTCACCTATGGCAACGCGACGGGCACGCTGCGCTGGAATCATATTCTCGGCAGCCGGCTTTTCTCCAACACCTCACTGATCTTCAGCAAGTACAGCTATAACATCGGGATCAACTCCGGGAACAACGATATCGGGATCGACAGCTATATCCAGGACCTTCATTTCAAAGAAGACATGGAATATTATATGGGCTCGGGGAATAAATTGATCTTCGGCGCGGATGTCATCGACCATACGATCTCGCCCGGGGTGATACAGGCCTCCGCGGCCAGCAATTTCAACTCGCTGCATATCCCCGACAAACATTCGCTGGAAAGCGCTGTGTATATCAATCATGACTGGTCGCCGACCGAAGCGCTCAATCTCGATTATGGTCTGCGTGCCGAAATGTTCACCGTGCTTGGTCCGGGTACATTCTATACCTACGACCCGAGCGGCAATGCGGTGGATTCCAATGTCTACGCGGCGGGAAAGACGGTGATCAACTACTTCAATATCGAGCCGCGGGTTTCGATGAGCTACAAACTCACCCGAAACAGCTCATTGAAGCTGTCCTTTGCCCGCATGACGCAGAACCTGCATCTATTGTCCAACAGCACTTCTGCCAACCCAACGGATGTCTGGGTCCAGAACAGCAACAACGTAAGACCAGAGATCGGCGACCAGGTGTCGGTCGGGTATTACCGCAATCTCAATGATGGCCGGTATGAGCTGTCGACCGAGCTATATTACCGGTATATGCAGAACCAGGTGGACTACAAGAACGGCGCCCAACTGATCGCCAACACCAATGTGGAATCGCAGCTGATCTTCGGACATGGCCGCGCATACGGTCTCGAATTGTATGCGCGAAAAAAGGCGGGACGTCTCACCGGCTGGATCAGCTATACCCTTTCGCGGACAGAACGGCAGTTCCCGGGTGTCAACAATTACAGCTGGTACCCTGCTACCCAGGACAGAACGCATGATCTGTCGGTCGTAGCCATTTACAAGGTAAATAAGAAATGGACGTTGTCTTCCGATTTCGTGTATTATACCGGGAATGCCATCACCTGGCCCGCGGGGAAATACGAGGTGGATGGGCAGGTCGCCTTCCTGTATACGCAACGCAACGGCTATCGCATGCCGCCTTACAACCGTCTCGATCTCAGCGCGACGCTCCAGGGAAAAAAGACCCAACGAACGGACAGCTACTGGATATTCTCCTGCTACAATGTCTATGGTAGAGAGAACCCCTACAGCATCAGCTTCCAGCAGGATCCCGGCGACCCCGAAAAAACACAGGCGGTGCAATATGCTTTGTTCCGCTGGGTACCTTCCATATCCTATAATTTTAAATTCTGATCGACATGAAAAAGATCTTCATCCCCGGCGCGGTCATCCTTGCAGCGGTCACCCTTTTTTCCTGTCAGAAAACGGTGCATCCTGACTTAAATACGGCGTCTCCGAAGCTGGTCATTGTGGGAGAGGTCACCGATGGCCCGGGACCCTATACCGTGGCCATCAACCGGTCGGTCGGGTTTTATTCGGATAACGATTTCCCCGCCGTAGACGGGGCGACGGTAAAGATCAGCGACAACCTCGGAGTGACGGATACGCTCACCGAAACAAGCCCGGGGGTCTACACTACCCATGTCCTTCACGGGGTCACCGGCAATACCTATACGCTGTCGGTGACGGTCAATGACACGAGCTTTACGGCGATATCGACGATGCCCGCTAAGGTGCTCCTGGATTCCGTGACCTTCGATCATAGCGGCGGGCGCCGGCAAAAAAGCGAGATCATCCCGCAGGCGAACTACCAGGACCCGGCGGGCATTAAGAACTATTACCAGTTTGCGCTTTATATCAATGGTACGCAATTCACGAAAGATATCTATGCCTTTAACGATCGTCTTACCGACGGCCGGTACCTTATCCAAAGTTTGAGGATGGACAGCACCTATCTCGATCCCGGGGATCTGGTTAAAGTAGATATGTATTGTATCGACGTCAATGTCTACGATTATTTCAACCAGCTCTCCCGTGCATCCGGGACCGGGGCATTCAATACCGCCGCGGCCCCGGCCAATCCGGCCACGAATATCACGGGCGGGGCCTATGGCGTGTTCAGCGCGCACACAGTGTCGTCGAAGACGGTGACGGTATTTTAGTAAATTCGGGTTGCCATGTCAAGGGTCAAACGAAAATATACAACGCTGTTCCATATCTGCATATGGTCCATATTGTTTCTGTGTATCTTTTTGATCCGGCAATGGAACCATGGACCGCGTGAAGGAGGATTGGCGAATTCCGAAATGGTATTCGCCCTGCTTCCCTATATCGCATTGTTCTATGTGCATGGTTACTGGTTGATGCCTGCCTATCTGTACCGGCAAAAAAAACATACCTATATCCTAATGTTAGCCGGACTCTTAGTGGTTGTTATCGCCCTGGCGGGGTTTGTGTGGCATTTGGAGGGACTTCCGAGCTCCGATGCATCCTATTTGAGATCCGTTACGAAAAGAATAGGGCCGGCATTCCTTTTTTTGCTGATAAGCGCCGGCGTCGGCAACTTCAGGGAAGGTGTCAGACAGGATACGATACGGAAAGAGAAGGAGACGGAACATTTACGGACCGAGCTCTCTTTCCTTCGCACCCAGGTCAACCCCCATTTCATGCTGAACGTGCTGAACAGCATGGTCCTCCTGGCACGGAAGAAATCCGATCTGCTGGAACCGGTACTCCTGGAGCTGTCCCGGCTG
>DASYSV010000359.1:0-6505 GCA_036010185.1 Puia sp. | reverse complement strand
CTGGTGCCGGTGTGGGTATTTTTAATAATGATACTTGCGCCCGGTATCGGCTTACCGTTGACGTCAGTGATCTTACCGGTGATAGTCCGGTTTTGTGCAAATAAATGCAATTGGAATAGTAGTAGAATACTAGTCCACAGGAACTTGTACTTTCTCATTGACTGGTAGTTTAATTTTGGTTGGCAGTTTATGATTCCGTTTGGAAGATTGGCCATGCTCAAGGTAGGCTGCAGGCATGGCGGGGCGATTAGCCCCCATCGATAGGTTGATGGCGCATAGATCAGCTCGTTTTGGTGCGTAGAAATTAATCCGCTGGTGCAGACGTGTCCATACGAATATAGTTTGAACGGAGGATAACAGAGCGGGGTTTGCCCGGGCAGGAATTTAGCGATGTTAAATGTTATCTAACAAAATAGTATTTATGTTAAAAAAACATCATTATAATAGCCAAATCATTAGAATCTGTTTGGCCGCAATTGCTAGCATTAAAAACAGATTAAAACGACCGGCCTTTACTCATTAAAAGAGAAGTAAGGTCACGCTGAATATATACCGCGGTAAAAAGGCGGCCGAACGGCCGCCTTTTTTGTTTAGTGTAGTTTTTTTCGCAGTAACTGATCGATCGCATCGAGGAATTCCTCCGTATAGAGGAAATGTTTCCCGTGTTCGACCTTATTACCGTGGACGCAAATGGCGAGGTCCTTGGTCATCTTTCCGCCTTCGACCACCTCGACACAAACGGCTTCGAGGGTATTGGCGAAATCGATCAGCTGTTGATTATTGTCCAGCTTGCCGCGGAAGGCGAGGCCGCGCGTCCAGGCGAAGATGGATGCAATGGGGTTGGTGGAGGTGGGCTTTCCGGCCTGATGATCGCGATAGTGGCGGGTAACTGTGCCGTGCGCCGCCTCGGCCTCCATGATCTTCCCGTCGGGGGTGACCAGCACCGAGGTCATGAGACCGAGAGAGCCGAAGCCCTGTGCAACAGAATCGCTTTGTACGTCGCCATCGTAGTTTTTGCAGGCCCAAACGAAATTTCCGTTCCATTTCAGCGCGCTGGCGACCATGTCATCGATAAGGCGATGTTCATATACGATGCCTGCTTCCTGGAATTGCTGTTTGAATTCTTTTTGGTAGATATCCTCAAAGATATCTTTGAAGCGGCCGTCGTATTTTTTGAGGATGGTATTCTTTGTCGAAAGATAAAGCGGCCATTTCTTGCTGAGCGCCATATTGAAACAGCTGCGTGCGAAACCTTTGACGGATTCGTCGGTGTTATACATCGAGAGAGCCACGCCGTCGCCTTTGAAATCGTAGACCTCGAAGGTCTGCGGCGCGCCACCGTCAGCGGGAGTGAAGGTCATCGTCAACTTTCCTTTTCCTTTGATGACGGTGTCCGTGGCACGGTATTGGTCACCGAAGGCATGTCGTCCTACAATGATCGGAGCGGTCCAGTTCGTGACCAGGCGGGGTACATTTTTCATGACGATGGGTTCGCGGAAGACAGTTCCATCCAGGATATTGCGGATCGTGCCATTGGGGCTTTTCCACATTTGACGAAGGTTGAACTCTTTTACGCGTGCTTCGTCGGGGGTAATGGTTGCACATTTGATACCTACGCCATATTGTTTGATCGCATTGGCTGCGTCGATGGTCACCTGATCATTGGTTTGATCGCGGTGTTCGATGCCCAGATCGTAATATTTGATATCGATATCCAGATAAGGCAGGATCAGCTTGTCTTTGATGAATTTCCAGATGATACGTGTCATCTCGTCTCCGTCCAGTTCGACGACGGGATTGCTAACTTTAATTTTGGGGGCCATAATGCTCGATTTTTATCGCTAAAAAGATAGCAAACCTATAAAAAAAAGGCGAGTTTGGGGAGGTTCGTTCAAAATTCTCTTTTTCGTATGTTTGTGTACATATAACTGCTTTTAAACATGCTCGAACTTCTTCGGCAATATGTTTCGGACTATGCTGCTCTGACTGACGAAGATTTCGCTCTGTTGGCCGCGAAGATCGTGGTCCGGAATTTCGACAAGCATGTCAAGCTGATCCAACCCGGCGAAACCGAGCGGTACATGAACTTTGTGACAAAGGGCCTCGTGCGTATGTATTTTTACAAAGGCAGGACCGAAGTTGTCACGGTATTGGCCAGGGAGCGCGAACTTATCAGCGCCTCTGCGTCTTTTCTCTCCGGGGAGCCTTCCAATTATTTCGTCGAGACACTTGAGCCGACTACGTTGTTGTCCATTACCCGGGATGATCTCGAAGAAGTGTACCGGATGAGTCCGCGGGTCGAGCGGGTGGGCCGTCTGATGACGACCCAGTTCGTGTTGGTGAAAGAGGAGTGGGAGCAGGAGTATATGCGGCTGGATACGCGTGAAAGGTTTATACGGTTTGTCGAGAGAGACCCGGAGCTGATACAACGCGTGCCGCAGAAATATCTTGCCTCCTATCTGAACATGAAGCCGGAGACGTTCAGCCGGCTGAAGCATCTGTTAAAAAAGCGGCCTGTAAACGGTCGTTAAACAACCTCCCATGAGCGATTCCATGGCATCGTACAAGGCTGCTCTCGATGGATTGCATCGTTATCTCTCCCGCCACGTCCCACTGACTAAGGCGGAGTTCAGTCAATTGTTACCGTACATCGAGATAAGGGAATTCGAAAAAAAGGTAAAGGTCATCGATAAAGGGGAGATCGAACGGTATCTGAATGTCATCGCCTGGGGACTGGTGCGGAAATATCTGCCGGTCCGGAACCGCGAGATCACTGTCGGGCTTGCTTCCGAAGGGCATATCGTGCATTCCGAGCTCTCGTTCCATTACAGGACCCCTTCAGGGACCGTGATCGAAACCATCGAACCGACCGTATTCTTCTCCATCTCGTATGACAATCTACAAGCGTTGTACGATCATTTTCCGAAGGCCGAACGGCTGGGGCGGTTGCTGATCTCCGATCTGTACATTAGAAAGGATAACCGATATTTCGATCAGCTGCTGAAGAGCACGCGGGAGCGTTTTCTGCAGTATGTGCGGACGCATCCGCAGATGATGCAGCGGGTGCCGCAGAAATATATTGCGTCTTACCTCAATATCAAGCCTGAGACGTTCAGCCGGCTGAAGCATCTGATGCGGCCGGGGAGGCGGTAGGAGTGCAGAGCCCGGGGGGCGCTTGGGGCGAGGAGCCCGGGGGGCGCAAAAGGTCGCGCGCGGGAGACGGTCATAAACTCACGACCAATACCGGGATCTTCAGCTCGTGGCGGACAGAATTTACCGTCGTTCCGTACAGGAGATCTTTCAACCCGGTGTGACCATGCGAGCCGATGACCAGCATATCGGCATGGTGTTCGCGGACGATACGGGCGATCTCGCGGCTGCGGTTCCGGTAACCCAATACTCCCTGGCTTCGCATGCCTTTTTCGCGCAACAGGGCGCTATACCTGTCCAGCCTTTCCTGATCCTTTCGCGTCTCGTAGTCGTCGCTTTGCCGGCCAAGCATGGCAGCAGAAACGCTCTCCACTACATGAATGAGGAGGTAATTCGCCGTATTGCCGCCCTGACCCGCCGCGTAGGCCAGCAGCTTTTCATCGTGCTCGCTGAAATCCAGGGCGATGGCTATCTGCCGGAAGGAAGGCGGCGTCCAGTCCTCCAGGTCATCGGGTTGGGGATGCAGCTGCGGGGAGCTTCGACCCGTTCTGGCTTCGATGAATGGGTGCAGAATTATATACCCGAGCAAAGCGAGACCCGCCAGACCCACGATAACGATGCCCGTCTTGAGCGCCAGATGCCCCGGCTCGGCCAGTAGCGGCGCCGTCTCCTGTATCACCAGTCTCGCGTTGAGCCATACCAGCAAGCCCGCACAACCCCAGGACAGTATCCGGAGTACTGGACGGAGCGTGAAGGCGCCCATCGTCGATCTATCGCTGACGAAATGGATCAGGGGGATGATGGCGTAACCCAGTTGAACGCTCAGGATCACCTGGCTAAGCACCAGGAGATTGTCCGCTTGTTCTTCGCCGGAGACCAGGATCACGATGACGGCCGGTATGATGGCCAGCAGCCTGGTCAGGAGTCGCCTCACCCAAGGGTTGATCCGGATATGCAGATAGCCTTCCATGACGATCTGGCCGGCGAGGGTGCCTGTTAGCGTAGAGCTTTGGCCGGAGGCGATCAGGGCGATTGCGAACAGCTTGGGCGCCAGCTGGGTTCCCAGCATTGGCAGGAGGCGGTAGGCTTCCTTTATCGAAGCTACGTCGGTCCTGCCGCTATTGTAAAAAACGGTGGCAGCCAGGATGAGAATAGCCGCATTGACGAAAAATGCCAGATTGAGTGCCACGGCGCTATCTAAAAAATTGATCTTAAGCGCCCTGCGGATGTCGGCGGGCGAGGAGCCGATCTTCCGGGTCTGTACCAGTGCGGAGTGCAGATAGAGGTTATGCGGCATCACCGTAGCGCCGATAATTCCTATAGCAATATAGAGGGCCTGTTTCCCTTTCAGCACCGGAACGAGACCCGAGGCGATGTCACCAAGTGCAGGTTTGGCCAACAATATCTCCACGAGGAATGAGCCGCCCACCACGGCGATCAGACCGATGATGAAGGTTTCCATGCGTCGCATGCCCAGCCGCTGGAGAAAAAGGAGCAGGACGGTATCGAGCGCGGTGATGCAGACCCCATAGACGAGTGGCAGACCGGTCAGCAACTGGATGCCGATGGCCATTCCGAGTACTTCGGCAAGGTCACAGGCTGCGATGGCGATCTCTGCCAGTATATATAGCGGGATATTGACATAGGAAGGATAGACCTCGCGGTTGGCCTGTGCCAGATCGCGGCCCCTGACGATGCCGAGACGGGCGGAGAGGTTTTGCAGCAGGATTGCCATCGCATTGCTCATCAGCAGGACCCAAAGCAGCGAATAGCCGAAACGGCTGCCTCCCGCCAGATCGGTGGCCCAGTTGCCCGGGTCCATATAACCGACGCTTACGAGATAGGCAGGACCGAAAAAAACGAACAGTTGCCGCCACCAGGACGTCTTGCGGGTGGTATCGATGCTCCCGTGCACTTCACTTAGACTAACGTCGTTCCGTACCTTGTTCATCATCATTTACCAATACGTTTTTGGCTACGCGGGCGCTGAGCGTGACCGGTGGCCGGTTACGAACCTTCACCTCCAGTGAGTCATCGAAGGGGAATCTTTTACGGATCTCCAGCCTGGTACCGAGCCGGATATGGTGATAATTCAACATTTCCAGCATTTCAGGGGTCTGGCTGCCAATGCCCGATACCTGGGCCACCTTGTTCAGCGGCAGATCGGAAAGACTCACCTGCCGTTTGACCGGCAATCTTCCCTGGCTGTCGGGGATGGGATCGCCATGCGGGTCCGTTTCAGGATGTCCCAGGAAGGCATCGAGCCGGTCGATCAGTTCCCGGCTGCCGATGTGTTCCAGCTCTTCGGCTATCACATGCACTTCATCCCAGCCGAATTGCAATTTCTTTACAAGGAAATATTCCCAGAGACGGTGTTTGCGGATGACCAGCACCGCGGCCTTCCGTCCTTCATTGCTCAACCGGAAACCTTTATAACGTTCGTACAACAACAGCTTCTGTTCCTTCAGCTTTTTTAGCATATCGGTCACGGAAGCCGGGCGGGTCTGCAACGCCGCGGCCAGTGCGTTGGTCGTGACGATGCCCTGTTCCTGTTGCAGGTGGAAAATGGCTTTCAGGTGGTTCTCTTTGCTGGCGGAATATTTCATGTTTGGCGAAACTAAAATAAATTTTAGGCAAATCTAAAAATAAAATCCGGAATTTCGGGGACTAAAATTGTTTAATTTTAGCCCATGAAGAAATTCCTGTTGCTGATCGCGATCCCGGCAGTTGTATTTTCATGTAAGAGCAAAAAGGTGTCCCTCGCTGTCAATGACGAACAGGTGAATATTTCCGATTTCCTGGAGGCTTTCCCGAAACTGAAGCTGCCTTATGAGGCAACAGATACGATCCTGCGACGGAGGGAGCCGGATACAGCAGTCATCGATGATGCGTTGTTCGAGCGTTTTATTCCCGATAGCATCCTCTCGCATCTTTTCGGCAAAGAAGGGCATATCCATCTGTATGCCGTCGGCAAGATCAGGGTCCCGGGGGCCGAAAGCTATGTATTCGTCAAAGGGCTGGCGAAGGAGCGGCGGGCGATGTATATGCTTGTCTTCGACAAAAAGAACCATTTCGCGGCCGGCAGGCCCGTCCTGTATTCCGACAATGAATCCGGAGTAACGGGCAAGGTGGATATGGACAACAAATACACGCTTACCCTCCTGCATCAGCGAAAGGCTTCCGACGGGAAGGTGTACTATCACCGGGATGCCTATGTGTTTGCCGAAGGGACGGGTTTTTCGCTGATCCTGACAGAGACCAACGAGACCAAACCGAAGCCACCGGTCATCTATAATCCTATCGATACCTTGCCGCATAAACACCGCTATTCGGGGGATTATGCGCAGGACAAACG
>DASYSV010000358.1:0-7202 GCA_036010185.1 Puia sp. | reverse complement strand
CAACCCGTCCAACAGCCAGGATTTTTATCGGCTATGGGAAGACCTGGGCACAAGACGGATCACCCCTCACCGGATCATCCATGGCTGGGCGCTCCACCGCCGAAAGGACCCGTCCTTCCATCCCGCGGAGTTCTCCGACATCTGCGCCACCTATCTGTTCAGTGTCCTTCACCTCGTGAAAGCCGCGCGACAACACGACAGGCTCAGCATACGCGAGATCGTCGTGCTCACCAACGACCTGTATAACATTACGGGTTATGAAGATGCTGCCCCGGCAAAATCCATATCGCTCGGATTGCTGAAGGTCATCTCACAGGAGTATCCTGTTATTTCCACCCTTCATATCGACCTGTCGCTGCAGGGCAGGGCCGTTCAACCTACTACCGAAGCGTTGCTGGCGGAAATATTCCGGAAAGGAACCGGCAGGACCGTCGCCCTGAGAGGCGCCCGGCGATGGTTGCAGGAATATGTAGCCGTTCCCTTTTTCGCCCGTAACGTCGTGGAAAAGCCGTTATTCCGCCACCGCGGCGTCTACCTGATCACCGGCGGTTTGGGGAGCCTTGGTTTTGTATGGAGCAGGTTTCTGCAAAGAAAATATCAGGCTACCATAATACTGGTCGGTCGTTCGTCGCTGGAGGAAATCGATGCGACGCCGGAGGTGCAGTCAAAATTGCGCATGCTGCGATTGCTGCAGCAGGAGGAAGGGGCGGTATCATATTATTCCTGCGACGTATCGGATCTTTCCGGGATGAGGCAGCTGGTGTGCGAAGTGGAGGAGAGATTCGGGAGGATAGACGGGGTCGTCCATGCGGCCGGCATGGTAAAAGGGCGGTCCATAGCGCCCATCGCAACGCTGGAAGAAGGGGACTTTAGCGCGCAGTTCTTACCCAAGATAACCGGGCTCATGGTATTACAGGAGGCGTTGGCGGGCAGGGAGATCGGCTGCCGTCTCGTCATTTCCAGTCTTTCACCAATCCTGGGGGGATTGGAATTCGGCGCTTATGCCAGCGCCAACAGCTATATGGATCACCTGGTCCAGGCGATGAGCGCGGACCCGAAAACACGGTGGACCTGTCTGAACATCGATGGCCTCAATCTGAAGGGCGGTCAGGGCGAAGGCATCCGAGCCGACGAGTTGGAAACGGTGTTGGAAATGCTGCCTGCATATATGGGACTATCCCAGATCGTTGTTTCAGTGGCCGATCTCAACAGGCGACTGGATCAATGGATAAGAAGGGAGGCCGATCCGGTAGAGGAGCCGGATATATCCGGTGCCGTCGAAGGGGCTGCGCCGGAAGGATCGGTAACCGACAGATTGATACAACTATGGAAAAAATTCTTTGGTGTCACGCATATCGGGCCGGAGGATGATTTCCTGGAGCTTGGCGGCGACTCGTTGAAGGCGCTGACCATGGTCGGCCGCATTTACAGGGAGTTCAATGTCGAGCTGCCGGTGAAAGACCTGTTCAATCACTCCACCATACGTAACCTGAGCGCCCGCATTGCGGATCAGGGAAAGCCGGCAGATACGAAGACATATCATTCTATTCCTATCGCGGCGGCAATGGAAAGCTATTCCCTGAGCTCTGTTCAGCGAAGGTTGTATTTCCTTTATGAGTTCGACAAGTCGTCTACCGCCTATAACCAGGCGTTGACCCTGAAACTGAATGGCCGGGTAGATGGCGATAAGATCGGCGAAGTATTCCGACAGCTGATCCGCCGTCATGAAAGTCTTCGCACTTCCTTCGGTATGGTGGGAGAGGAGCCGCGACAGCAGGTCGCGGAGGATTGGCTGTTCAACGTTGAAGTACTGAAGGCCGATGGTGACGAGGACAAGCTGATCCGCGATTTTATCCGGCCCTTCAACCTGGGTAAGGCACCACTGATCAGGGCCGGCCTTATCGAGGTGGCGGCAGAGCAATATATCCTGGTCGTGGACATGCACCATATCATTACGGATGCTGTTTCCAAAGGTGTGCTGATGAAAGATTTCATGGCTTTGTATGCGGGAGAACAGTTGCCTGCCCCGAGGTTGCAATATAAGGATTTCGTCCAATGGCAGCGCGAGGACAGACAGCAGGAGGAAATGAAGCGTAAAAAAGCGTTCTGGTTCAGGGAGTTTTCCGAAGTGTTGCCTCCCATGGAGCTGCCGGCGGACCATCCGCGTCCTTCCGTCAAGACCTATGACGGGGATGCCTATTCGTTCGAACTGGATGCTTCCCTGACGACATCGCTTACGGCGCTTGCGGAAAAAGAGGGCTCAACGCTGTTCATGGTCCTGTTGACCGCCTATACGGTCCTATTGTCCAGACTCGCAATGCAGGACGATATCGTCGTGGGGACCTATACGGCAGGGCGTCAGCATCCGGACCTCGAAAGTATATTGGGTATGTTCGTCAATACGCTCCCGCTCCGTTTCCGGGTCTCCCGGCATCTTGCCTTCCGCGAACTCCTTGCTCAGGTAAAAACGCGAGTATTGCAGTGTTTCGACAATCAATCTTATCCGTATGAAGAGTTGATCGACGACTTGAAATGGGAGCGGGATGCCAGCCGTAATCCTTTGTTTGAAGCCTTGTTCTCCTACCGGAACTATGAGCATACCGCCCTGGAGCTGCCCGGTCTTCGTATCGGCGAATATCCACGGGTGAAGGTGGTGGTAAATTTCGACCTTACCCTGACGGCGATCAGACAGCGGGACATCCTGTCGCTGGAGTTCGAATATGCTACCCGGCTGTTCAACAGGGACACGATCGGGCGTTTTGCCGGTTTTTTCAAAAAGATCATATTGGCCCTTGTCGATACACCCGAAACGGCCATTGGGGCGATAGATATCCTTTCGGGTGCGCAGCGGCAGCAGCTGTTGTTCGGGTTCAACCAAACGCAGGGGGTCTATCCGGATACAGAGACCATCGTATCGCTGTTCGAGCGTCAGGCGTCGAAGACGCCGGATGCGGTGGCTATCGTTTACGAGGGAAAACAGCTTACCTTTCGAGAGCTCGACGAGACCTCCCGCCGGCTTGCTGTCTTTTTACGGGAGCGGTACGGGATAGCGCCGGGCAAGACCGTGGCTATAATGGTGCAACGTTCCGAATGGCTGCTGGTCGGGCTTCTGGGCATCCTCATGGCGGGGGGAGCTTATCTTCCGATAGATGCCGGCTATCCGGAGAGCAGGATAGCGTATATCCTGGAAGACAGCGGCGCCAGGGTATTGCTGACGGACAGGGGCAGTGGCAAACCGCCGGCCGGTCAATACGAGAACATCGATGTGGAGGATGCGGCTATCTATGCAGCGCACCCCCTACCCCTAAAGAGGACACATACGCCACAGGACCTGTGCTACCTGATCTATACCTCGGGTTCCACCGGTAAACCGAAAGGGGTGATGATCACCCATAAAAATGTCGTCAATTTCTTTTCTGCCATGAACGAACGGCTGGGGGATACCGTGTCCGGGTGTATGCTGGCGGTGACCAGCGCCTCCTTCGACATATCGGTTCTGGAGCTGTTGTGGACCCTATGCCGTGGCATGCAGGTGGTGCTCCATCCTTCGGATATTTCCCTGACAACTTTGGACCGGTACGTAGTCGAAGAAAAGGGGACGGTGGATTTCAGCTTATTCTTTTTCTCCAGCTATCATTTCGATGAACAGGATAAATACCGGTTGTTGCTGGAATCGGTGAGATATGCCGACCGGCATGGTTTCAAGGCGGTGTGGACGCCGGAGCGGCACTTCCACGAGTTTGGCGGGCTTTACCCGAATCCATCCGTGGTCAGTGCAGCGCTCGCAATGGTTACTTCCAAAATAGAGCTCCGCAGCGGAAGCATCGTAGCACCCTTGCACGACCCCTTGCGCATCGCCGAGGAGTGGGCCGTCGCTGACAATCTTTCGAACGGCCGGATCGGTCTTTCTTTCGCGTCGGGCTGGAACCCTGCCGATTTCGTGCTTGCCACCACCGATTATAAAGACAGGCAGGACACGCTCTACAGCCAGCTGGACGAGGTAAAAAAATTGTGGAAGGGCGAGACCGTCCTGCGCCGTAACGGCCTGGACAGGGAGGTGGAGGTCCGGGTTTTCCCTGCACCCGTTCAACGAGAGCTGCCGGTGTGGATCACCTCCGGCGGCTCGGAAGAATCGTTCATCAGGGCGGGCGCCGCAGGCGCCAATCTGCTCACGCATTTGTTGGGTCAGGATATAACGGAACTGGCACGGAAGATCAGTTTGTACCGCCAGGCACTGCGGGAGAACGGGCACCATGAGAACAAGGCGATCGTTACCCTGATGCTGCATGCTTACATCGGCGAGAGCACGGCGGAAGTGGAACAGGCCGTACAGGCGCCGTTTACGGAATATCTCAAAAGCAGCATAGGTCTCAGTCGTGTTTTCAACGAGGAATCGGGATTGAAGGAGGAAGATATTCCCGAACAGGAAAAGGAAAGGATGATCCAGAACGCATTCAGACGCTATTACAAGACCGGGTCGCTGATCGGGACACAGACCAGCTGCCGGGAGATGATCAGTCGGGTCAGGGCGGCGGGAGTCGATGAGATCGCCTGTCTGATCGATTTTGGCGTAGACCCGCAAAAGGTCCTGGAAGGTTTGGAGAGACTCCGGGAGGTAAAGGACCTGGTCAATAGCGCCAGCCGCCGGCACGCGCCGGTGACCATGCTGCAATCCACTCCTTCCTTCATCCGGCTGTCGCTGGAAAGTCCCGGTTCACAGCAACTCCTCTCTTCCCTGCAATATCTCCTGCTTGGCGGCGAACCCGTACCTCTATCGCTGGTACAGCGTCTGCGGAAAGAGGCGCCGGATACCCGGATATTCAACATGTACGGTCCTACGGAGACTACGATCTGGAGCTGTGCGGGCGAGCTGATGAAAGACGCCGACAAGATCACGATCGGCACGCCTATCCTGAATACGCAGATATATATACTCGACAATGACCTGCAACTGCTACCCATAGGAGTCGCAGGCGAAGTCTACATCGGCGGTGAAGGACTGTCGCAAGGGTACTGGGAGCGTCCGGAGTTGACGGCCGAACGATTCATCGCCAATCCTTTTGTAAAGGGTGGGTGCATCTACCGGACCGGAGATATCGGCCGGTGGCTGCCGGATGGCACGATCGAGCTGCAGGGGCGCCGGGACCAGCAGGTCAAGGTACGGGGATATCGGATAGAGTTGGGCGAGATAGAGCAGGTGCTATGTGCTTATGCGCACGTGAAAGAGGCGGTAGTAGCCGCCAGGGATGGGAAGGACGGTGAAAAATACCTGGCAGCCTATGTAGTCGCGGAAGGGTTGCAGGACTTGTCCGGTCTGCGGGAATACGTTAGCCTGCATCTTCCCCAATACATGGTGCCCGGCCATTTCGTGCGACTGGAAAATCTACCACTCACACCCAATGGAAAGATCGACCGGAAAGCCCTGCCCGATCCGGAAATAGGACCCGCCTATGCGGACGTGGCTCCTTCCAATGAGACGGAAAAAAAGCTGGCGGCCCTCTGGTCGGAGATACTGAAATTGGATGAGAAGGTCATCGGAGTTCGCAGCAGCTTTTTCGAGATGGGTGGTCACTCGCTGAACGCGCTGGTGCTGATACGGCGGATCGCCAGGGATTTCCAGGTGGAAATACTCCTGCAAAAAATATTTGTATTGCAGACCATTGAAAGAATTGCGGATGTTATCGACAATACGAGATGGGTACTGGGGCAAACCAGGGAGGAGGTCACCCGGGGCGAGGAGGTCATCCTGGAGTAACGGACCGTTCTTCTTAAGACAAACAATCTGTCATGAAACCGATCATTTCCAGGCTGCGAAAATTAAACATCGAAATAAGTCTTGTGGCGGGCAAGCTTCGGATACATGCGCCGGAAGGGGTGCTGACGGGCGAATTGCTGGAGGAGATCAAGGCCAGCAAGGACTACCTTATCGAATATATACTGGAGGTGAGAGGGAATCGGCCGGACACTGGTATACCGCCGGCGGAAAAGAAGCGTTACTTCCGGCTGACCTCCGCACAACGACGGCTGTACACGCTGTATGCCATGGACAGGGATTCGCTGGCTTATAATGAGACGCAGGTGATCCGGCTGGACGGCGATTTCCAGGAGGACAAATTGCGCCGGGTGTTCCGCCAGCTGGTGCAGCGTCATGAAAGCCTCCGTACCTATTTTGAGCTGGTAGAGAACGAACCGGTGCAACGTATAGCCGGGGCTATCGAACCCGCTATCGGGTTCCTCGAAGGAGAAGAGTCCTGGCTTGACCGGATAATCGCTTCCTTTATACGACCCTTCGATCTGCACCGTGCCCCCTTATTCAGGGCCGGATTGGTCACCACGTCTGCCGGAGGGCATTTCCTGATCGTCGATACCCATCATATCATTACCGATGCCTTTTCGGAAGGGATCCTGATCCGTGACTTCAGGACTCTTTGGAAGGGCGAATCTTTGGATCCGCTGCCCCTCCAGTACAAAGATTACGCGGAATGGCAGGGACATATGCATCGAATGAAAGGGATCGGGCAGCGCGAATTCTGGCTCCGGGAATTCGCGGGGGAGCCGAAGCCACCCGAGCTGCCCGCGGACTTTCCCAGACCCGCGGTAAAAGGTCGGACCACGGGTGTGCTGCATTTCGAATTGCAAGCCGCGGAAACGGCTGCGTTGCGGGACATCGGCCGGGAATCCGGCGCCTCTCTATTCATGATCCTGCTTTCCATCTACACCATTTTACTGGCGAAGCTCAGCGGCCAGGAAGACATCGTAGTCGGTATCCCCATGGCCGATCGTCAGCACGCCGGTCTCGAAGGCGTCATGGGATTGTTCATCAACACGCTGGCGCTGCGCAACTATCCCCGGGGCGACAAGGGATATCTCGAATTCCTGTCGGATCTGAGAACCAGGACGCTTGCATGTCTGGATCATCCCTACTATCCGTATGAGGATATCATCGACGATCTGCGGATAGCCCGCACAACGGGCCGCAACCCCCTGTTCGACGTATGGTTCATCTACCAGAATTATGAAAAGGCCGGGCAGGACGGCCATGGCATCGTCCTTCTCGAATCCAGAAGGGCAGAAAGGGAATCGAAATTCGATATCATCCTCGAAGCATCCGACCCGGGATCACAGATCTTTTTGACCATCGTCTATTCGGGGGACCTGTTCCGGCAATCCACTATGGAAAGGTTTGCCGGTTACTTCAGGGA
>DASYSV010000336.1:0-2602 GCA_036010185.1 Puia sp. | reverse complement strand
TTCCTGTTCTTCGTGCATTTCGAGAAAGACGACGGCACCTGTAAGGGCGAGCTGAAGGGGGAAGCAAAGTTTGTTTCGCCGGGTGTCGCGCGCTACAGGTCCTATTCCGACCCCTGTGCGATCGAATTCACCTTTATCCCCGAGGGGGTCTCGCTGAAAGAAATAGGCGGATGCGGCGTACACCGGGATATCCGGTGCTATTTCGAGGGATATTTCGAGCGCAGGAAGACCGCACATGGACCCCCTAAAACACATCACAATTGAAATCCGGTTTAGCCGTTATTATCGCCCCGGGGCATTGCCCGGGAGCGGCAAGGGGCAGGGGATAGTTCGCCAAAAGTGAGAAATTCTTATATTGCGTACTTTTTACACAGGTAAAAACAATTTGGTTTGGCTATGAGCTTTAAAAATTATGTAGTGCCTTACGCCGTGGACGAGCGGTATTCCAAGAAGGTAGCCTATTTTTCGATGGAGTTTGCCGTTCATCAGCCCTTGAAGATCTATAGTGGCGGTCTGGGTTTTCTGGCGGGTTCCCATCTGCGCAGCGCGTACGAGCTTCGTCAGAATATGATCAATATCGGCATCCTATGGAAGTACGGATATTACGATCAGACGCGCAACCAGGATCAGACGCTGGCGGTCTCCTGGATGGAAAAGCAATATAGTTTTCTCGAAGATACGGGCATCCGGTTCCAGGTAAACATCCACGATCATCCGGTATGGGTCAAGGTCTGGTATTTAAATCCGGAGACTTTCCAAAGCGCGCCCCTGTTCCTGCTGAGCACGGACGTACCGGAGAACGACTATGTGTCCCAGACGATCACGCATCGATTATATGATGCCAATGTCGCTACTAAAGTGGCTCAATTCATCCTGCTCGGGGCAGGCGGTGCCAAGCTGGTGGACGAACTGGGTTTCAATCCTGATCTTTATCATCTCAATGAGGCGCATGCGATCAGCAGCGCTTTTTATCTCTACCAGAAATACAACCGCGATATCGAAGAGGTGAGGAAGCGTCTTGTTTTTACCACGCATACGCCCGAAGAGGCCGGCAACGAGAAACACGACATCTATCTCTGTCACAAGATGAGCTATTTCTGCGGACTGTCGATCGATGAGGTGAAGAAGCTGGCCGGGTTGGAAGACGATGCCTTCAATCACTCGCTGGTGGCGCTAAGGTTCGCCCACCTGGCCAATGGCGTTTCGCAGCTGCATGGCGTCGTTTCCAGGGCGCTATGGAGCAAATACAAGAATATCTGCCCCATCATCGCGATCACCAATGCGCAGAACTGGCGTTTCTGGGCCGACAAGGAGCTGTATCGCAAGATGGAGGAAGGCAATGATTACTGGTGGGACGACCGTAAGAAATACCTGAAGAAAAGAAGCTTCGAGATCGTTGCCGATCAGACGGGAAAGCTGTTCGATCCCAACGTTTTTACGATCGTCTGGGCGCGGCGGTTCGCCGGGTATAAACGCGCTGGTCTGCTCACCCGCGACATGGACAGGTTCAACCGTCTGTTGAACGACAAGAAATATCCCGTTCAGATCATCTGGGCCGGCAAGCCCTATCCCATGGATTATCCTGCGATCAATGAGTTCAATCATCTTGTACACCTGAGTAAGGGGTATAAGAACGTCGCGGTCGTCATCGGCTATGAAATAGGGTTATCCAAGCGGCTGAAGCAAGCCGCCGACTGCTGGCTGAATAACCCGCGTGTTCCGCGCGAAGCTTCCGGCACCAGCGGCATGACGGCCGCCATGAATGGCGCCGTGAATTTTTCGACGGACGACGGCTGGATACCGGAATTCGTCAACCACGGCAACAACGGATTCGTGGTGCCAAAGACCGATTATGCCTCGATGCATGTCGAGCAGGTGGACGATTACGATCTGGACCACCTGTACGCTATACTGGATAAAGAGATCCTTCCTTTATATTACGACAATTATGACACCTGGCGGCAGATCGCCAAGAACGGGATGCGGGACGTCCGATATCAGTTCGACGCCGGCCGGATGGCGCATGAATATTACGAGAAGCTGTACAAATAGGTGCCCGATTGTGTAATCCGGCGACTTTTTGCATCCTGAGTGGAAAATCACTCTATGCGATTGTCAATCTTGTTATTTTCCTGTGCGTTGGTGTTTTGTACGATCCGCGCGAGCGCGGGGGAGGAGCCGGCCACGGTCCCATCCACCTTGAAGTCCGTCATGGTCTACCGTAATGGCGCGGAATTGACGCATTCGGCCACGGCCCGTCTCGAGAAGGGCAATAATCAACTCGTCATTACCGATGTCAGCAACGCAATAGATGCATCCAGCATCCGGATCAAATGTTCGGCGAGCGTTACGGTCCTATCCGTCGCTGTTTCTACGGATTATCTGATCGAAGAGGCTGCCAGCCCGGTCGTCAGGCGGCTGCAGGATTCTATCGGAGCCATCGAAAAAGAGCTTTCCCGGCTGGCCGTGATGACAAAGACGGATAATGAAATGCTCGAGCTGCTCGGGTCCAATAAAAGCATCGGCGGCAGTACGAGCGGCGTCTCCGTGGCCGAGCTTGCCAAAATGATGGATTATTACCGGCAAAAATCGATCGAGCTGC
>DASYSV010000316.1:0-7460 GCA_036010185.1 Puia sp. | reverse complement strand
GATCGGGTGAGTGGGGGAACCTCTTAAATCAAAAAACCCGCCTCAAGATGAGCGGATTCTTTGTTAGCAGGTGGTTTCGGTTAAATGCTTTTTACGTCGATCCTTTAACCGGAAGATATCTTTCATCGGATGGTTGGCAGGTAGAGCATGCGAATATAGGCATTCCTATTTTTTGGCAAAGTTTTATAACATTAAATTTTTAACACTTATTCACATTTTTGTAATTGATATATGTCTGGCAGACAATAAGAAATGAAGGTCGACGTATATATTATATATTTTCGCGCTTATGTGGGCTATTTGCAAAAAAGAACTCCGCCAATTCTTTAGCAGTCTTACCGGATATATCGCCATCATTGTTTTCCTGTTGCTCAACGGGCTTTTATTATTCGTTTTCCCCGATACGGATATTCTGGCTTTCGGATATGCCACACTGGATAAATTTTTTGAGCTGGCACCCTGGATATTGTTGTTGCTGATACCTGCGATCACGATGCGCAGTTTTTCGGAGGAGTTCCGGACGGGCACCTACGAGACGTTGCAGACCGTTCCGTTGGGAAGGAGTGGTCTCATTGGAGGGAAATATCTGGCGAGTCTGATCGTCGTGGTGATTGCGCTCGTGCCGACTTTGGTCTATTTTCTTTGTATCCAGCGTCTCTCGGGGCAGGGCGGTATCGACACCGGGGCGACGACAGGCAGCTATCTGGGGTTATTCTTTCTGGCTGCGGTGTTTACGGCGATCGGCACGTGGTGCAGCAGCTGGACGACTAATCCGGTGGTCGCGTTTATCGTGGCCGCTTTTGCGTGTTTCATTTTGTACAGCGGGTTTGGGGCTATCAGCACGCTACCGGTGTTCACGGCGGGTCTGGATTATTATATCGGGATGTTGGGTATAGATTTCCATTACCGTAGCATCAGCCGTGGGGTGGTGGATCTTCGCGATGTGCTGTATGTGGGGAGCGTGATCTTATTATTCCTGTATTTGATCGGGCGGCATCTGGCGGCGAGGGAGGGAGTGACGCGGAGGCATCTGGCAGCGAGAGAGGGAGTGACGCGGAGGCATCTGGCGGCGAGAGAGCGGCGGATGGGCGTGGTTGGACCGATAGTACTGGTGGTCGTGCTGGTGGGGGTGAATTTGCTGGCGTCACATCTGCATTACCGGATCGATCTTACCAAAGACGGGCGCTATACCCTTAGCGAGCCTACCAAGACTTTGCTGGGACGGGTCGATGATGAGATACAGATCGATCTTTTTCTCGCGGGTGATCTCAAGCCAGGGTTTCGGAAGCTGGCAACCAGCATCGATGATGAGATCCGGGAGTTTAATGAATTCTGTGGGGGGAAGATCAGGTTACATGCATACGACCCGCTCGCCAACCTGGATGATTCTGCCAAGTCGCAGCTGCTGGATTCGATGGGTCAGATGGGCATTCAACCGTATAACCAAATCGTGCAGGCGAAAAAGGGAGCGGAGGAGAGTCAGCGGATCATACTGCCGGCGGCTATCGTGCATTATCAGAATAAGATCTATCCGATAAATCTGCTTAAAGGTGTACATGTAGAGGGCGAGGAACAGATGTATACCAATGCGGAGACACAGCTCGAATATAAATTCGGAAGCGCCATCGACAAGCTGATCACGAAGGAGGAGCCCATGGTCGGGTATGTCATGGGCAATGGCGAGCCGCTGGACTATCGTGTTTACGATCTGATCGAGGATCTGCGGCACAACTATCGTTTTGGCATCGTGGCTTTGGACAGCCAGGCTGTTATTCCTTTAAAATATAGCGCGCTTATCATTGTAAAGCCGACTTCGAAGTTTACCGATCGGGAAAAGCTCGCGCTCGACCAATATGTATTGCATGGCGGTCAGATCATCTGGGCGGTGGACGTGTTGCATGCGGAGAAGGACAGTCTGCGGCAGGAGCAGGGCACGGTCGCCTATGACCGCGGGTTGGAGCTGGAAGACCTTTTCTTCAAATATGGCGTCCGGATCAACGAGGACCTGATCGAGGACCGGCAATGCGCCAGTCTGAATATGGTGGTGGGCATGCAGGGGACCAAGCCGCAGTTCGAGGCTCTTCCGTGGCCATATTTTCCGCTGCTGGTCGGCAGTCTGACGCATCCTATTTCGAAGAACCTGGACCCTGTAATGGCGCAGTTTGCCAATTCGATCGATACGGTGAAGGCGCCGGGTATACGAAAGACGGTACTGCTGCAGTCGTCGGCGAATGCACGGGTAGTGGGTACGCCGGCGATCATCTCGTTCGACGTTCTGAAATATAAGGATGACCCGAAGATGTTCCCGCTGGCCAATATACCGGCGGCTGTCCTTTGTGAGGGTAAGTTCCAGTCGCTGTTTGAGAATCGGATCGCGAGCGAGGTGGCGGATAGTCTTTCAACAGTCTATAAGGAGCCGTTTGTCGCGGTTGGGGAGAAGCCGTCGCGGGTGATCGTGGTCTCGGATGGGGACATCTTTATGAATGAAGTATCTCAACGGGGGCCGATGCCGCTGGGGTACAGCGAGGGCAATGGCGGCTATACCTTCGCCAACCAGGATTTTATCGACAATGCCGTGGAGTATCTGGTGAATCCGTCGAGGATCCTGGAGACGAGGGCGAAGGATTTTACGTTGCGGATGCTGGATCCGACTAAGGTCGAGAACGACCGGACGCTGTGGCAGCTGATCAATATCGGGTTACCTATCCTGCTCGTGGTGTTGGGGGGGTATGTGTATCAGGCGGTGAGAAGGCGGCGGTTTGCGCGATAGAAAACGTAAATTTGTGATATGAGCCCAACGGATATCACCTATCTTACTTTCGGCATTCTCCTTTTTCTGGCTATCCTTTTCGATCTTGGGCTGCTGAGCAAAAAGAACGCTCCCGTCACCATCCGCAAGGCGCTGTTCCAAACGGTTTTCTGGGTTGTGCTGGCAATGGTCTTTTTCGGGTTTCTATGGTATGAGGACGGGCAGAAGATCGCGCTGGAGTACGTGAGCGCGTATCTGATGGAGTGGAGTCTCAGCATCGACAATATTTTCGTTTTCATCCTCATCTTTTCCTTTTTCCGTGTGAAGCCGCAGTATTATGCGCGCGTACTGCTGATCGGCATCCTTCTCGCCATTTTTTTCCGGATCATCTTCATTACGGCGGGCATCGCGCTGGTGACGCGTTTTCATTGGCTGTTGTATGTGTTTGGCGCGGCACTCATCTATACTGGGATAACGATGTTCACTGCCGACAGGGAGGCCGGGATGGACGTGGAGGAGAACAAGGTCTATAAATTCATGCGCCGGCTATTGCCCCTTACGGGTAGTGACGGGGACGGCAGGATGCGGACTGTCATCAATGGCAAGCGGTATTTTACCACCCTTTTCGTGGTGGTGGTATTGCTGGCCACGACGGATGTGGTGTTTGCTATCGACAGCATACCCGCGGTGTTCGGGATCTCGCATAATACGATCGTGATCTATACCTCGAACATCTTTGCGGTGCTGGGGCTTCGGTCGCTGTTCTTCCTGTTACATGGAGCGATCGGGCGGTTTGCGCATTTGCAGCAGGGCATCGCGGTCGTGCTTATTTTTATCGGGATCAAGATGCTGGTGGAATTCTTCGATGTGGAGATCCCTGTGTATCTTTCGCTGCTGGTGATACTTGGGTGTATTGCCGGCGGTATTATTTATTCAGTTTGGGAAGGGCGGCGGAAATCGGAGGGCGGGGATGGGACGCGGCGGTGATGGGGAGGCCGGGATGGGATGCGCGGCGGAAACCTGGAGGCCGGGATGGGATCGCCGGCGAGAATCGGGTAATAATCAGGATGGAATATAGCATAACATACGTCAATGAAGTGATCGGGGGACGATGGATCAGGTTCTATGCGGACGATGCGGTATCGCAGCTGTTGCTGGACAGCCGCCGGCTGATCTTCCCTGTGTCGACGTTGTTCTTTGCGTTGAAAGGGGCGCGAAGGGATGGGGGACGGTATGTGGAGGAATTGTATCGCCGCGGTGTCCGGAATTTTGTCGTTGGCGAGGGGTGGGAGGGATCGGAGTTGCCGGGGGCGAATATCATTGGGGTGGGTGATGCGCTGGTGGCGTTGCAGACTTTGGTAGCCGCGCATCGGAAACATTTTGCGCTGCCGGTCATCGGGATAACGGGTAGTAATGGCAAGACGATCGTGAAGGAGTGGCTCAATACGCTGCTTGAAGAAGACTGTCAGATAGCGCGGAGTCCGAAGAGCTATAACTCGCAGACGGGTGTGGCGTTGAGCGTGGCGCAGCTGGGGCCGGCGCATCAGCTGGCCATTTTCGAGGCGGGTATTTCGCGGCGCGGGGAGATGAGCAGGCTCGAGCCGATGGTTCGTCCGACCATCGGCGTGTTTACCAATATCGGCGAGGCGCATAGCGAGGGTTTTGGCAGTCTTGCTGAAAAGGCGGCGGAGAAATTGAAATTATTCGTGAGGGCGGAGGTGTTGGTGTATTGTGCCGATCAGGAAGAGACGGTGAAGGCCGTGGAGCGGTGGGAAGGGAAGGCTCGGCGATGGGCGTGGGGAAGGGGAGAAGGAAATGCGGTGCGTATCGGTCCGGTAGAGAAAGGAGACGGGTGGGCGAAGATCGGAGTTGGATCAGGGGGTGCCGGAGGCGAAGGTAATGCAGTATTTGCGGTGGAGTTGCCATTCAGTGATCATGCCTCGGTGGAGAATGCTCTGCATTGCGTTGCCGTGCTGTTGTTTTTAAGAGTGCCGGAGGAGAAGATCAGGGAGCGAATGCGGCTTCTCGCGCCGATCGCGATGCGATTGGAATTGAAGAATGGCATCAATCATTGTTCGATCATCAATGACAGCTACAGCGCGGATCTCAGCTCGCTGTCGATAGCGCTGGATTTTCTTTCGCAGCAGCAACAGCATCCGCGGCGCACGGTCATCCTCTCGGATCTTCTCGAGAGCGGCCGGGAAGAGGGCGAACTATATGCGCTGATCGCGCGGGCATTGGGGCAAAAGGCGGTGGACCGGCTGATCGGCATCGGCACACATATCGGCGCGCATACATCGGAGTTCGAAACCTGGTTCCCGGGAGAACGGATCTTCTATCCTACCGTCGAGGCTTTCAGCGACGACCTGTCAAGGCTCCATTTCCGCGATGAGACGATCCTGATCAAGGGGGCGCGGGTGTTCGAGTTCGAAAAGATAGACAGGCTGCTGACCGAACAGATCCACCAGACCGTCATGGAGGTGGACCTGGGGGCCATGGCGGCGAATCTGCGTGCTTATCGCCAGGTGCTGGATCCTGCGACGCGTATCATGGCGATGGTGAAGGCCTATGGCTATGGCAGCGGGAGTGCAGAGATCGCTGGTCTGCTGCAATTTCATGGGATCGATTATCTGGGTGTGGCGTATGCCGATGAGGGCGTGGTCCTTCGGAAGGCGGGTATTCGTGTGCCGATCATGATCATGAATACGGAAACGAGCTCGTTCGACTCGCTGGTGGAATACAATCTCGAACCGGTGATCTATTCTCCCGCGCTGTTGCAGGATTTTGATCGCTGGCTGAAGAAGGAAGGTATTCCGGCTTTTCCGGTACACCTGGAACTGGAGACCGGCATGAATCGTCTCGGGTTTCCGCCGGAGGAGATGGATGTGCTCGCGGCAGCGTTGGGGACGGCGGCCTTCCGGGTGATGAGCGTCTTCAGCCATTTCGCCGCGAGTGAAGATGCGGAACAGGATGGGTTCACGCGCGGGCAGGGAAAGTTGTATCATGAGATGGCGGACCGGATCGGTAAGGCGTTGGGTTATTCATTCCTTCGGCATATGGATAATTCGGCGGGTATCGTACGGCATCCAGGGTTGCAAATGGATATGGTCAGGCTTGGTATCGGTCTCTACGGCATCGACAGTGCGGGATCGGGGAGATTACAGCTGGAGGAGGTGTCGACATTGAAGACTACTATCGCGCAGATCAAGAGGCTTCACACGGGTGATACGGTAGGATATAATCGTCTTGGACAGGCAACGGAAGGCACGATCATTGCGACTGTCCGCATCGGATATGCAGACGGCTATGTCAGGGCGCTGGGAAATGGTGTTGGCAAGATGTGGGTTCGCGGTCATCTGGCGCCGACGATCGGTGCGGTGAGTATGGATATGACGATGATCGATATTACGGGTATCCCGGGCGTGAGTGAGGGAGATGAGGTGGTGGTGTTTGGCAACGAATTATCGGTCAGCCAGTTAGCTAAGTGGGCGGGAACGATACCTTATGAGATAATGACGGGTGTGTCGCAGCGGGTGAAAAGGATATATTATGAAGAGTAATGCGGGACGCGAAGGTTCGGCCGATGAGTAATGAGGGACGAAGCCAAGCAAAGTGAAGGGTAAGAACGAGGAGGGGCAAGGGACGCCGCCCGCGTATTTTAACGGTTTTCATGGGAAGGATTAAGTATATTTGGCACCTAATGAAGGCAAGGACAATATTTCTACTCGTACTGCTGATCATCGTAGCCGATCAGTCGCTGAAGATCTGGGTAAAGACGCATATGCCGTTGAGTCATCCGGTGGACACTTACATGGAAAAGATATCGCCTTATGACAATGGGATAAGGTTGGCGGGTGACAAGGCACAGATCTATTTCGTCGAAAATGAAGGGATGGCATGGGGCTGGAAGTTCGGCGGCAGCTGGGGGAAGATGGCGTTGACGCTCTTCCGGCTAGTGGCGGTGGTATTCGGCGTTTATTATATACAGACCATCATCAAGAAAAAGTATCATCGCGGGTTTATCATCTGTGCGGGGCTGATCTTTGCGGGGGCGCTCGGCAATCTGCTCGACAGCATGTTTTACGGGCTCATCTTCGAGCGCAGCACCTATGAACATGTGGCTAAGATATTCCCGCCGCACGGATATACGACCTTTCTTCACGGGCGTGTCGTGGATATGCTTTATTTCCCCATCATCAAGACGCATTATCCCGGATGGTTTCCCTTTGTAGGGGGCCAGGAGTTCGAGTTTTTCAGTCCCGTCTTCAACCTGGCGGATGCTTCGATCTCGGTCGGGGTGATCGCCATCCTGATCTTCCAAAAGAAATTCTTTCACAAGCGGCCGGGCGTCGAGAACCATCCCGTAGAGGGGCAGGCGAAGGTGGATGCGGTGCAAGTTTAAGGCTTCCGGATCGCGTTAGGGATCGGCAGGAGCGCCGTGCGCGACAGAGAGCCCGACCCGCCGGAGCGCGCGGGAGATAGCAGCGCGGGGAGGCGGGGAACGCCCTATTGCACGTTTACTTTCACCATTTTTTCACTGACCAATTGATTGTTGTACTGGATCTGCAGCGCATAGGTTGCGACAGGCAGGCCGGACAGGCCAAACATCGTGACGGTGTTGTAGCCCTGTGTTACCTGTTGTTGCTGGCGGCGGATCACGCGTCCATACAGATCGACGAGGGTAAGAATGGCGGTGCCGTTGCCGGAGGCC
>DASYSV010000477.1:0-3647 GCA_036010185.1 Puia sp. | reverse complement strand
CACCATGGGGGAGACGCCGGGTCCTGGGCGGTGTATGGCGGCAGCCCTGCAGTCGATCATTATTCATCGCTGACACAGATAGACACGGCTAATGTCGCCGGGTTGCAGAAGGCCTGGATCTATCATTGCGGCGATGTCGATAGCAATTCGCAGCTGCAGGTAAACCCGCTGATCATCGACGGAACGATGTATGGCATCTCGCCGCGGCTGAAGCTTTTTGCGCTGGATGCGGCCAGCGGCCGGCTGAAATGGACCTTCGATCCTGCCCCGAAGGGCTTTGAAAAGGTGTGGTCGATGAATATTTGCCGGGGGGTAGCGTATTACCGGGGAAGTGAGACCGATCAGCGATTGTTCTATTCCGTCGGTTCATCGCTGTATTGCATCGATGCGCTAACGGGCAGGCCCATCGGTTCGTTCGGCGACGACGGCAGGATCGATCTGCATCATGATCTTGGCCGGGATGTCAGCAAGCTTTATATCGCCGGCACGACGCCGGGCATGATCTATAAGGATCTGCTGATCATCGGCGACAGGGTAGCCGAAGAGGCGGATGCGGCGCCGGGTCATCTCAGGGCCTATGACGTACATACGGGCAAGCTCCGGTGGATCTTCCATACCATCCCATGGCCGGGAGAGGCGGGTTACGATAGCTGGGACGATACCACGGCATACCGGCATATCGGCGGGGCCAATACCTGGTCGGGATTCAGTCTCGATGTGGAAAGAGGGATGGTCTTTGCGCCGGTGGGATCGGCCAGCTTCGATTTCTATGGCGGCCGGCGTCTCGGCAACGATCTGTATGCCGATTGTGTGGTGGCATTGGATGCGGCGACAGGCAAGCTGATCTGGCATTTCCAGACGGTGCATCATGATGTCTGGGATCGCGACGCACCGACGCCACCCGTACTCGTCACCGTGAAAAAAGACGGCCGCACCATTCCTGCCGTGGCGCAGGCGACGAAATCGGGGCTCATCTTCGTGCTGGACAGGCTTACCGGTCAGCCGATATATCCTGTGGAAGAGCGACGCGTCAACGATACCAGCGAGCTGAAGGGCGAGCGGCTTTCCCCGACCCAGCCCTATCCCACGGTGATGCCTGCCTTTGCGCGTCAGACGCTGACGGAGGCCGATCTCAACCACCTCGTGCCCGACTCTTCTTACCAGGATATCCGGAAAAAGCTGGCCGGCTATCACAAAGGTTGGTTCGCTCCGCCGAGTCGCGAGGGAACGCTTATCTTTCCCGGATTTGACGGCGGCGCGGAATGGGGTGGCCCCTCCTATGATCCGGAGACCGGGATCTTCTATATCAACTCGCATGAAATGCCCTGTGTCCTGACGATGGCGGATGCGCCTGCGGCGCCGGTCTCGGGTAAGGTGACGATCGGGCAGGCCGGTCGTACACTGTATACCGGCAATTGCATGACCTGTCATGGACCCGAAAGAAAAGGTGGAGGAAATTATCCCTCGCTCATCGGGGTCAATAAAAAATATTCCCGGGACTCTTTGCTGACGCTGATCGCGTCGGGTCGCAGGATGATGCCGGGATTCAAACAGCTGAGTCAAGCGCAGCGGCAGGCGGTTGCCGCTTATATTCTCGGTGATGCTGTTCGTCAGAAACAGCCTTTTATCGACAGCGGGGCGAAACAGAATGACGATCCCTATTTTCATCTTCCGTATACTATCACGGGATATAATAAATTCCTCACCAGGGAAGGTTATCCGGCGGACATGCCGCCCTGGGGGACGCTGACGGCCGTCGATCTCAACCAGGCGAAGATCGTGTGGCGGGACACCCTGGGCGATTATCCGGAACTAAAGGCGAGGGGCATCCATAGCGGGACGGAGAACTATGGCGGATCGGTCGTAACGGCCGGAGGCCTGGTGTTCATTGCCGCCACCAGCGATTCGAAGTTCAGGGCGTTCAACAAGCGCACGGGTCAGTTGCTCTGGGAGACCGATCTGCCTGCCTGTGGTTTTGCCACTCCTTCAATTTATTCGGTAGACGGACAGGAGTATGTTGTCATTGCCTGCGGCGGTGGCAAACTGGGCAAGAAGTCGGGCGATGCGTATGTGGCATTCGCTTTGAGGCCTTAACTTTGGCGCTAAATCGTCTTACCATGACCGTGTATCAAAAGTTTTTCGGCTGTCTGCTGACATTTTCATTGCTGGCGGCCTGTCATAATAATCCCGCACCGGCCACCGCGACTTCTCCCGCAGGGTCGGACAGCTCGGGTATCCGGGAAGAGACCATTGCCTTTCCCGCGGACAGCGTAGACATACATGCTTTTGTAGTTTACAATGATTCTGTCAAAGGGCGCCGCCCTGCTATCCTTGTCCTTCCCGAATGGTGGGGTATGAACGATTATCCCAAAATGCGTGCGCGGATGCTGGCGAAGCTGGGGTATGTGGCGATGGCCGTCGACGTTTATGGCGGGGGTAGGGTCACGGAAAATCCCGATACTGCCGGCGTCTGGGCCGCCACTTTATACCGGCATCCGGAAAGGGCCAAGGCGCGTATCGATGCTGCCATCGACAGGCTGAAGACCTACGACAATGTGGATACGTCGAAGATCGGGGCGATCGGCTATTGTTTCGGAGGGGGTGTATTGCTTAATACCGTACGGTTGGGGGATGATCTGAAAGGGGTAGTCAGCTTTCATGGTACGTTGTTGGGGACGCCTGCGCGGAAGGGGGTCTTGCGGACGAAGATACTGGTGTGTCATGGGAATGCGGATAAATTCGTGACGCCGGCGATGGTGGCGGAATTCAAAAAGCAGATGGATTCTATTGGTGCGGATTATACGTTTGTAGGGTATGATAGTGCGACGCATGCATTTACGAATCCGGCATCGACGGCGACGGGGCAGAAGTACCATATGCCTATCGCTTATAACGGCAAGGCCGACACGGCCTCGTGGGAGGCTATGAAAGGTTTCTTCGCGGGTTTATTTAAGTAGATGCCCGTTCTCCACGACCCATTTCAGCAGGGCATTGTTCTCGTCGTGAAGCTGGAGCTTGCTACAGATGGCATGCCGGTGGTTTTTGATGGTATAGCGGCTGAGGTGCAGCGTTTCGGCGATGTCGACGGTGGTCTTTTTTTCGCGGATGAGACGCAGGATCTGGAGTTCGGTTTCGGTGAAACGGGTGTCGCTCCGAAGAAATGCCTTTCCGGTGCGGTTTTCGTTACGGGCGCGGGTGATCGCCAGCTGAACGCCTGCGAATAGCTGTGTTTCGTCGATGGGTTTGATGATATAGCCGGCAGGATGCGTGGCGGCGGCTTTCTCGATGACGGTCCGGTGCTGGTAGGAGGTGATATAGATGACCTCGAACGCATAGCGGCGGCGCAGCTCGGTGACCAGATCGATGCCGGACATGTCTTCTTCCAACTGGATGTCGCAGAGCAGCAGGTGAGGTACCGAGGTTTCCATAGCCGCCCGGGCCTCCGCGGCCGACACGGCGACCGAGGTTTCGCAGTCAAAATTGGTTTGCAGCTGGCGCTCGATAAATCGGGCAATGATGATTTCGTCTTCGATGATCAGTATTCTTGTCATGTCTCAAACCGGTATCATAAAGGAATAATGTAGTCCCTTGTCGCTGGTGATCGTCATCTCACCGTTCAATTGCCGGGTAAGGTCGCGGATGAGCGG
>DASYSV010000280.1:0-2146 GCA_036010185.1 Puia sp. | reverse complement strand
ATCGAAACCGTAATTGATCGCTTGCCGGACAGCGAGCAGCCGCAACGGTGAATGACGTACAAGGTCACTGGTTGTATCCATCAGGATGCCGAGGTATTCGGTATTCAGCTGCGGTGACACTGACAATATGATCTTCCCTACCCAATCTTTTTTCAATTGGCCCCGTTTGTTCAATATTTCATCTTTGAAGGAGGCGTCGATCTCGTTGACAAAATCCAGCTCTCCCTGCTGAAATTGCAGGAATTCGGCAGCCTTTTCCGTATTGAAGCTGATCTTGACCGCGTCCAGATAAGGCAGCGGGTGGCCGGCGCTGTCGCGCTCGAAATAGTGATCATTGCGTAAAAAGACCAGCGTCTGCTCTTCTTCCCAGGATTTGAAGCGGAACGGGCCCGTCCCGCAGGGATGAGCGCGGAACTCCTTTCCATACCGTTGCACCACCTCATGCGGCACTGCCGAACAATAGGGCATCGTCAGCAGACCCAGTATGGGATGGAAGGGGCGTATCAGCCGAAGCCGGAAGGTGCTGTCGTCCACCGCCACAAACGCACCCTCTCCGCTGGTGTCGATCCGGTCATGGAAAATCCATGCGCCGCTGCTCGCCGTCGCGGGATCGAGCAGCCGGTTGAGGCTATAGACGATATCGGAAGCGACCAGACGCCGGCCATGGCCACCCGGAAAGACCTGGTCATCCTGGAAATATACGTCGGTACGCAAATGAAAAGTCCAGGTACGCCGGTCGGCTCCTACCTCCCAGCTTCGCGCCAGACAGGGGACGATATTGAGATTGTCATCGGTCTCTACAAGGGTACTATACAGCTGGTGGACCGCCCAGATAATGGACCGGTTCTTCGCAAAAGCCGGATCCAGTGTGGCGATCCCGTCGACTTCATTATATCGGAACACCTTTTTATCCGTTCGGTCGCCTCTACCCCCGCATCCGCCCAACAACAGCAAACAAAAACCGCTCGTCCAAATCGACCGCACCCAAAATAAATGTTTAAGTATCTTCATTCTAAAATAAAGATAACCCCAAAATAAAGATTATCAATGAGTCGCATTCTGCTACCGGTCCTTTTCGCTTTCCTTTTCGTCTCCGCCGCTGAAGCCCAGCTGCTCACCCCCGAGAAAGCCGCCTTTACCCGCCAGGACTCACTCCGCGGAAGCATCACCCCGGAACGGGCCTGGTGGAATCTATTGAAATACGATATCTCTGTCACACCTGATTATAATACCAAGTCCGTCCACGGCGAGAATGCCATCACCTTTGTCGCACTACAGGACGGACAAATTCTCCAGATCGATCTCCAGGAACCTATGAAGCTCCTCTCCGCCACCTGGCGTAAAAAAGCGCTCACCCTGACCCGTGAAGGAAACGTCTTTCACGTCAGGATGCCGAAGATGGTCAAAGCCGGCAGCGTCGAAACCATCGTATGCCGTTATGAAGGCACGCCGCGTGTCGCCGTACGTCCGCCCTGGGGCGGGGGGTGGATCTGGACTAAGGACGAACAGGGCCGTCCCTGGATGACCGTCGCCGACGAAGGTCTCGGTCTCAGCTGCTGGCTGCCCTGCAAGGACCATCTCTACGATGAAGCGGACAGCGGAGTAGTACTGCATATTACCGCTGCCGACAGCCTGGTCGCCATCGGAAACGGACGTCTGCACGATAAACATCCGAACGCAAACGGCACAACCACATGGACCTGGGTAAACCTGGACCCCATCAATTCCTACGACATCATCCCCTATATCGGAAAGTATGTCAACTGGTCCTCCGAATTTGCGGGAGAAAAAGGCAAGCTCGATTGCAATTTCTGGGTATTGGACTACAACCTTGAAAAAGCAAAACCGCAGTTCAAACAGGTCGACACGATGCTTGCCGCCTTCGAATACTGGATGGGCCCCTACCCTTTCTATGAGGACGGCTACAAACTCGTCGAAGCGCCCCATCTGGGTATGGAACACCAAAGCAACATCGCCTATGGCAACCATTTCGGCAACGGCTATCTGGGCCGCGATCTGTCCGGCACCGGCTGGGGTCTCAAATGGGACTTTATTATTGTCCATGAGAGCGGTCACGAATGGTTCGGTAACAATATCACCGACAAGGATGCCGCAGACATGTGGGTACACGAAGGCTTCACCAACT
>DASYSV010000271.1:0-3002 GCA_036010185.1 Puia sp. | reverse complement strand
CCAGCTGTTGATATGCATTGACCATCAGAGGCCGTCGTTGAATGGTAGTAAAAGCATCCGCCATACCCGAAGCCCCCGATACGCGTTGTGTCGGCACCGGCAATTTCAGCGAAAGACGGAATGAGATTCAGAACATCGCCGACGTCCTTGCCACCAAATTCCTCCTGACCTTCACCGCCGGCATTACCACGGTATTGGCTGGCAATTGTGATATATCCCCAACTGGCGGGCCCACCCAGCAGACGAACCATCTGCACATCATTGAGGACGCCGAGTTCCCGGTTACCTCCGCGGTTAAAAATGAGACAGGGGTACTTGCCGTCCTTTTTGGGGACAGCCATCAGACCTTTCACTTTTAATCCTTCGGATAGATAAACGATCTTATAGTCGCTGAATAGTTGTGTCCGCCAGTTCGTAGGGAGTCCTTTCGATCATCTTTCCATTTTGTGCCCGGCCAATGCAAACGGTAAAAGGCAGTGCGAAGAATAGAATGTTTTTCGTGTTAAGGTTAATTCGGTATTAAATATAATGAAAATAAATAATCCGATTTATCCTTCAAAGTAGCGAAATTTGTTATCTAACAGTGTAATTTATGGGCATGGGTTTGGAAAGTGAGTTGCGCAAAGCCACGAGACAGGCAACCGAAAAATATCTCACGCTCTTTAATAACATGAACCAGGGATTCTGTATCATCGAGGTGATCTTCGATGAAAAAGGTAAGGCTTACGATTACCGGTTCCTGGAGGTGAATCCCGTTTTTGAAAAGATAACCGGTTTAAACGATGCCGTGGGCAGGACGATCAAGGAACTGCAGCCTGCGCAGGAAGAGCATTGGTTCCGGATCTATGGCGACGTAGTAAAAACCGGCGAGTCGATCCATTTTGAGAACGCCGCGGCGCATCTTGCCGGCGGGGTTTGGTATGAAGTATTTGCCATCCCGTTCGACCGGCCGGAAACCTGTCAGGTAGCCGTTTTTTTCAATGATATTACCGAACGCAAACGACGCGAGCGCCAGCAGGAATACCTGCTCAAATTGACCGATGCGCTGCACCTGCTGTCCGACCCTGTCGAGATCCGGCGAACGGCGATCCGGGTCGTTGGAGAGCATCTCGACGCAAGCCGTGCTTTCTATGCGGAGTTCGAACCCGATGGTAGTACCTATACGATCCCCGATAATTATGTCAGCCCGGGATATAGCCCCCGTGTCGGCAGGTTCTCCGGCAACGCCTTCCCGACGGTGATCCGGTGGTTCCTGCGAGGTGAGATGCCGGTGATCGATAATGTGGAGGATACACCGGGGTTGACGGATGCCGAAAAAGAAGGATCCATTGCCGCCGGCATCCATGCGTTCGTCGGAGTACCGCTGATAAAAGGTGGCCGGCTGGTGGCACAACTGGGAGTGCAACAGGACGCTCCGCGAAAATGGACCGATGACGAGCTGATCGTCGTCCAGGAAACTGCTGACAGAACCTGGGCTGCCGTAGAACGGGCAAAGGCCGAAGAGGCTCTACGCCAAAGCGAGGAATTACTCAACGGGCAAAAGGAGGCCTTTCAAGCGGCCATGAATGGAAGGCCGCTGGCCGCGTCGCTCGATGTTTTGATCCGGACGGCGATAACGCAGATCAATAATGGAGCAAGGGCGGCATTTTTTATGATCCCTCCCAAAAAAGAAGGGCTTCACCTGGTGGCGGGCATGTCGGAGGAATACGCCCGGGACGTTGAGAATTTTGAAGTAGGCCCGGAATCTATGGCAAGCGGTCTGGCGATGCATACAGGGAGGCCGGTGATCACTCCCGATGTGGAAAAGGACGCCAGCTGGGTACCCTGGATAACACTTGCCCATAAACACCACTATAGTGCCTTCTGGTCCTTCCCCGTGCGGGCCGAAGGCGGACCCGTAGTCGGTACTTTCGCACTTTATTTCCCCGGGCCACGCGACCCCCAGCCCAAAGAGCTCGAAGTGGCAGGTGTGATCGCACATGCCGCAGCGATCATTATCTCCCGGCACATGTCGGAACAAAATCTGCACGAACGGGAGCTGCAATTACAGCTGCTCGTCAAACAACGAGACGAGTTCATAGGAGCCGCGAGCCATGAGCTCAAGACGCCCGTCACCAGCATCAAGGCTTATGCGCAGATCGTCCAGAGAGAGCTGAAGCAAGAGGAGGCTACGGAGAATAGCGATCTGATGACCCGGCTTAATGCGCAGGTGAACCGGCTTTCTGTCCTGATCAATGATATGCTCGATACCACGAAGATATCGGAGGGCAAGCTGCAATTGACGGTCAGACCATTGGATGTGAACGAGCTGCTAAAGGAAAGAGTAGAAGAAATACAACACACGACGGCACACCGGTTTGACGTGCGAACATCGCCGCTTGCTCCTGTTATGGCAGACCGCGAGCGGATCGGACAGGTGATCACCAATCTTTTATCCAACGCCATCAAGTATTCGCCAGACCACACTATCGTGACCATCGTCACCTGCGACACAGCCGGCGGGATCAGGGTCAGCATCAGGGATGAAGGATATGGCATACCCGAATCCGATCAGCCGAAGATATTCGATCGGTTCTTCCGGGTAACCTCGAAT
Source organism: Puia sp. (assembly GCA_036010185.1). Classification (GTDB taxonomy): domain Bacteria; phylum Bacteroidota; class Bacteroidia; order Chitinophagales; family Chitinophagaceae; genus Puia. The sequence goes on along the minus strand of DASYSV010000271.1, from coordinate 409 downwards.
AATATGGACCGGATCCCGGGTATGGGTCTGGGTCTGTACATCTCGGCGCAGATCATTTACCGGCATGGGGGTACGATAGAAGTACAAAGCCGGCCGGGGAAAGGGTCTGTCTTCTCCTTTACCCTACCCTATCAATTTTCCAATAAAAATTAGCCGTTCCGCCTTCCGGGCCGGCGAGCCGCGGGGTGGCCAATTACCAATTCTCCTTCCGGGTCGGCCTGCCGCGCGGTGGCGCTTAGCCATTCGGCTTTCGGTGGCGGCCATTCTGCGGTGGCGCTTAGCCGATCTTCTTATTACCGGTCGCCAAAAGGATGACCCCGCCGAGGACCAGGAAACCTCCGGCATAAGGCGGCCAGTTGACCGTTTTTTGTTTGTCGGCCGAGATCTGGAGTGGACCGGCATCGACCAC
>DASYSV010000262.1:0-3785 GCA_036010185.1 Puia sp. | reverse complement strand
CTCGAAATGATTAATGGCCTTCATCCGCAACCGGGCGGTCTCATCGTCGATCCGGTTGTGCACACGGGTGATCAGGATGTCTTCGTAATGGCTACGGTTGAATATCTGGATAAACCCCTTCTTCGGGGCGTGGGCATGTATCCGCCATAGAAAATCATGTGCCAGCTCTTCGGCTGTCGGAATCTTGAAAGAATGGACCAGGACACCCTGCGGATTCAGTTTGCCGAAGACGTTGCGGACCGCCCCGTCTTTCCCACTGGCATCCATACCCTGGATGACGACCAATATGCAATGTTTGGACTCCGCATACAACAGGTTCTGCAGCTCGTCCAGTTCCTCCAGGATCTTCACCAATTTGTCTTTTGTCTCCTGCTTGTCCAATCCTTTCGGCGCGCGCGTGTCGATATCCCCCAATTTTATTTTGCCCATGATGCTCCGATTAAAATGCTCTCCCCGGACTCCCTCCCACCCGGGGTTCATGACTCAAACGCTTTCTCCCCGGACTCCCACCCGGGGTTCATGACTCAAACGCTTTCTACCCGGACTCCCGCCCGGGGTTCATGATACAGATATTCGCGACAAGGGGGGCGTAGGGGTGTCCCGGTTATACCGCCATGATCTCTTTCTCTTTGGCCGCCAGATGCTTTTCCACGAGAGAGATATGTTTATCGGTGATGTCCTGGATCTCTTTTTCGGCATCTTTGGCCTCATCTTCACTGAGTCCGTCCTTCTGCAGCTTCTTTATCTGCTCGATACCGTCCCTGCGGATATTACGGATAGCAACACGGGATTGTTCGCCTTCTCCGCCGGCTCTCTTGACGAATTCCCGCCTTCTTTCCTCCGTCAGCGGAGGCATAAAAAGCCGGATGATATTTCCGTCATTCTGGGGAGTCACACCCAAATTGGCATTGATGATCGCGCGTTCTATCGGCTGAAGCATATTCTTCTCCCAGGGCTGGATGGTCAAAGTGCGGGCATCCATCGCTGAAATATTGGCCACCTGGTTGAGAACCGTAGGACTGCCATAGTAGTCGACCGTTAGTCCTTCCAGCATCGACGGGCTGGCCTTTCCGGCCCGTATCTTAACCAGTTCACTTTCAAGATGATTAAGAGCTTTTTTCATGCTATCCCGGGCTACCTCCAGGATCAGTTCCAGATCGTCTGACATAGATTTATGCTTTCGTACGTTGTGGCAAACCTACGTCAAATCAAAAAAATACACAAAACCAATTGGGGTAAGTTCTGACGAGCCGTAGGCATCGTCGGCCACGCGCGAAGCCCGCGAACGGGCACGAGCAAAGTGAAGGGCCCGACCGAGGAGGAGCAAGGGACGATGCTCCGACGAAGGTCTCGCTCCGGTGAAGCGGGCCGAAGTTCCAATCAATTCCTGACTAGCCACGACTGAGCGGTAGCGAAGTTCACCATCGGCCGAAGTTCCAATTAATTGTTCTGCTCCAGAATGGAATCCTTTTTCAATGTCACGAGATGAGAAGCCTTCGTAAGCTGAGCATTCTCTTCCTGGGCCGTCTTGGCAACGAAGAGACGCGGGGCGGGGAGAAGATAATATATGGCCGCAATTATAGCGAAGAAGACGCAGAATACGCCCAGGATCAGATAGGTGCAATTCAGACCCCGGCAGAAGAATACCAGCGCGATCATCACCAAATTAACGGATACCAGCGTCAGCGTAATGGCCCTATGCGAAAAACCGCGGTCCAGCAACAAGTGATGGATATGGTTCCTGTCCGGGCTGAAGGGGCTGCGACGATGGAAGATGCGTATTCCGAACACTCTGAGGGTATCCAATAACGGTACCATCAGGATCGTGAAGCCCACCGCGGGCGAGGCGGGTATCGGGAATGCCACATCGGCCGTATTTGCCACATTGATGAATTTGATCACCAAAATCGCGTTGATGGTTCCGATCAGCAACGAACCGGTATCGCCCATGAATATCTTGGCAGGCTGAAAATTGAAGATCAGGAAGGCCAGCAGACTACCGGCAAGCGCAAACGCCATGACGGCATAAGGAGACATTCCGATATACAGGAAATAAATGCCAAAAATAACGGAAGACAAAAGACCGAGCGTTCCGGCAAGACCGTCGATACCGTCGATCAGATTGAACGAGTTGATGACCACGATAACGGCAAAATAGGTCAGCAGCAGGCTAAACATCTCGGGTAGTTGATAGAGTCCGAAAAAGCCATGCATGCTCCGGATCTGAATATTCCCGTAGTAAATGATGATGAATGCCGCCAATACCTGACCGATAAATTTCTTTACAGGCGAGATTACCAGGATATCATCCTTGAGACCCAGGAAAAAGATGACGAAGGATGCTGCTATAAAATATTGAAGATCAGCGTATTGAGTAAAGTGGAGGGTGAGAAGGCTGCCGAAAATGAATCCTGCATAGATACCCAGCCCGCCAAGCGGCGTAATAGGCGTGAAATGCACCTTCCGGGCATCCGGCATATCGAATAGCTTCTTCATTTCAGCCACATTGATAATGGCCGGAATTGCTAAAAACGTTACAGTAAAAGAAATAGCTATCGAAAGTAAGACATCAAACATCGGTACGATTTTGATTCGTGAACAAAAATAGGAATTCTTTCATAATGCCACTACTACGGTTATGCTCTTAACAAAGATTGGGCCCGTTGTTCCGCATGCTCGAGGGTCAGTTCAGGAAACAAATTGTACCGGGTAAAGCCCGTTTGAATTTTGGCTAATCAGAGAGATCAGACCGCAAAATAATACAAAAGTTTAAGGTCACCAAACCCCTATTGAGGGGATATTCGCGTCCCTGCTATCCACGTCCCTGTCATCCGCATCCCCGCCCTCCGCGTCCCTGCTATCCACGTCCCTGTCATCCGCATCCCCGCCATTCACGTCCCCGCCCTCCGCGTTCCTGTCATTCACGTCCCTTCCATCCGCATCCGCACCATTCACTTCCCCGCCCTCCGCGTCCCTGCCATTCACTCCCCGCCCTCCGCATCCCCGCCATTCACGTCCCCGCCATTCACTCCCAGCCATCAGGGCCTTCGCCGGCGCCTAAACGCACAGTCCCGAAAAAACCATTAGATTTGCCGCCGGCAATCACAAAATCAATCCAAAATCAATCATGATGGCAGACTTAAAAGCAATTGCTACACAGATCAGAAGGGATATCGTCAGAATGGTCCATGGGTGCCAAAGCGGACATCCGGGTGGTTCCCTGGGCTGCACCGAATATTTTACCGCACTCTATTTCAAGGTCATGAAACATGACCCCAATTTCCATATGGATGGCAAGAACGAAGACCTTTTTTTCTTGTCTAACGGTCATATTTCTCCCGTATTCTATTCCGCGCTCGCAAGATCCGGTTATTTTGACATCAAAGAACTGGCCACATTCCGAAAACTCGACTCACGTCTTCAGGGTCATCCCACTACACATGAACACTTACCCGGGGTACGGGTCGCCAGCGGTTCGCTGGGACAGGGTATGAGCGTCGCCATCGGCGCGGCCTTGAGTAAAAAACTCAATAACGATAAAAATATTGTGTATTCCCTGCATGGCGACGGCGAGCTCGATGAAGGGCAAAACTGGGAAGCGATCATGTTCGCCTCCGCCAAGAAAGTCGATAACCTCATCGCTACGGTGGATTGGAACGGTCAACAGATCGACGGGACCACAAAAGCCGTTCTCGATACCGGCGATCTCCACGTGAAATTCAACGCTTTCGGCTGGACGACGCTCGAAATGAACGGGAATGATCTCGACGAAGTAATCGCGACCC
>DASYSV010000246.1:0-12096 GCA_036010185.1 Puia sp. | reverse complement strand
GAAAGGCAGCAGACAGGCGGATATGATACCCGCTACGACGACGCTGGCTGCCAGCTTGGCGATAGACGGCAATCTGTGGAACCACGACGGGCAATTCAGATATTCTGGCATATAGCAAATTAATCAGTTTCCTGAATTATTGGTAAATTCATATCAAATTTCATCCCATGCCTTATTCGCTTACCATCAATAATAAACCCGTGCAGGTGGATGCCGAACCCGACATGCCCCTTCTATGGGTCATCCGCGATCTCATCGGGCTAAAGGGCACCAAATTCGGGTGTGGCATCGCCCAATGTGGTGCTTGCACCGTACATCTCGGGAGCAGCGCCGTAAGATCATGCGGCATCCCCATCTCCGCCGCCGAAGGCCAGAAGATCACTACCATCGAGGGCCTTACCGGCGACAAAGTGGGAGAATCGGTCCAGAAAGCCTGGATCGACGAGAACGTACCGCAATGCGGCTACTGCCAGTCGGGTCAGATCATGAGCGCAGTCGCGCTGCTTCGGCACAATCCGAAACCCACCGACGCAGACATCGACATCGCCATGCAGGGCAACATCTGCCGCTGCGGGTGCTACGACCGCATCCGCAAGGCCATCCACCTGGCCGCCGCCGCCGCAAAACCAGCTCCTTCAAGGCTGCAAAAACCACTTATCCATGCCTGAACATAAAATAGCCCGCCGCGAGTTCCTCAAGCACACCGGATTTTCTGCTGCCGCACTGATCCTGGGCATCTCGGTATATAACGACGCGGAAGCCGCCATCGCCAAACTCCATGCCGCCGCCCTGCCGCTTGCGGGGCTACCCGACATCACCGGCGCCGGAGGCCTGCCCGAAATTGCCAACATTACCCCCTATATCATCATCGAGCCCACGGGCAGGATCACCCTAATTAATCCGAAACCCGAAATGGGCCAGGGCACGTACCAGTCTATCCCAGCCCTCATCGCCGAAGAACTCGAAGTCTCCCTCGAAGGGACCACTATCCTCACCAGCTGGGGTCAAAAAGATATTCCCGGTCAATCCGCCGGCGGCAGCTCCTCGGTAAGAGGCAGCTATACCCAGTTGCGTAAGGTAGGCGCCGCCGCGCGCGAGATGCTGCGTACCGCCGCATCCAAACAATGGAATGTCCCCATCGAAGAATGCAAGGCGGATAACGGAAAGATCCTGCACCAGCCCACCGGCAGATTCCTCGGATACGGCGACCTCGTGGCAGCCGCTTCGAAACTCGAGGTCCCGACAAATCCACCCCTGAAAGATCCCAAAGATTTCAAAATATTGGGTAAGTCCATGCCCCGCATGGATATCCCTCTAAAAGTAACCGGCAAGGCAGTCTATGGCATCGATACCGAGCTGCCCGGCATGGTCTACGCCTCGGTCGAACGTTGCCCGGTCTTCGGCGCCAGGCTCGTCAGCTATGACGACAGCGCCACCCTCAAAGTCAAGGGCGTCACAACGACGGTAAAAGCCCAACGCGTCCTCGGCAAGAACCATTACGAAGGCATCGCCGTCATCGCCGATAACTATTGGGCCGCCCTCAAGGGCCGCCGCGCGCTCAAAGTCCAATGGGACTACCAGGGCTTTGACAAATTTAATTCCAACGATTACGAACAACACCTCCGCGATCTCGCAAAAACCGAAGGAGTCCTCGCCCACGACAGCGGAGACTTCGACGGCGCCATGGCCTCCGCGCCCCACAAACTCGAAGCCCTCTACGAGACACCGATTGTTGCTCATGCAACGATGGAGCCGATGAATTGTCTCGCCCACTGGCAGGAAGGAGACAAAGTGGATATCTGGACTTCGGTCCAGGGCGCCGGCATCGTCACGCGCGAGCTGTCACAGACCTTAGGCATCCCGGCAGAGAACATCACCGCGCATATCTCATTCGTCGGCGGAGGCTTTGGCCGTCGTCTCGCGGCCGACTATGCCGCAGAAGCCGCGGGCATTTCGAAAGCCATCGGCAAACCCGTAAAGGTTCTATGGACACGCGAAGACGATATACAATTGGGACCGTTCCGTCCCATGACCTTCTCGGCCATGAAAGGCGCCGTATCGGCCGAAGGAAAAGCCGTCGCTTTCCAGCACAAGGTCATCTCCCCTTCGATCAGCGCGACACGATCCGACAAATACGATAAGACCAAACCCGATCGCTCCATGACTGAAGGCATCAGCGATCAGGACTACGAATTTCCGAATATGAAGAACGCCTACGTCTTCGCGGATATCCATGTCCCGATGCAACCCTGGCGCTCCGTCACCAGCAGCACGCTGGCCTTCGCACACGAATGCTTTATCGACGAGATGGCGGCCGCGGCGGGTAAGGACCCGATGGACTTCCGTCTGAGCCTGCTCACAAAAGAGTCGGATACCCGGCGCGTCCTGACACATCTCCGCGAGGTCTCGCATTGGGACAAACCGCTGCCAAAAGGACGGGGACGGGGCGTAGCCCAATACAAATTCTTCGCCGGTCTCTGCGCCAATGTCATCGAAGTGTCGACAAAAAAAGACGGCAGCCTGAAAGTGGACAAGGTCTGCTCGGTCATCGATCTCGGCACCGTCGTCAATCCCGATACGGTCCGTGCACAGGTCGAGGGCGCCATCGTCATGGGTCTCGTCGCTGCGATAAAAGACGGCATCCGTTTCGAGGGTGGCAAATCCGTTCAAACCAATTTTCATAACAACCGGATGCTGCGAATCAACGAAATGCCGGCCGTCGAAGTACATATCCTCGCCGAAGGAGGACCCGTCATGAAAGGCGTGGGAGAACCAGGTCTTCCCCCCGTCGCCCCCGCGCTCGCCAACGCAGTTTTCGCCGCCACGGGCAAGCGTATCCGCCGGCTTCCCTTCGATCTTGCAAAAGTCTAACCCTTCCCAACCCTGCAAAAATCAACGCCCAATGCCTAAACTCCTGCTTCGCACCCTGACCATCATCGCTCTTCTACCCTTTGCCCGTCTCACCGCCCAACCCTATAACCCGGCCATCGACGTACAGCACTATAACTTTCAGTTGTGGCTCAATGACAGCAGCGACCGCATCAGAGGCGACGCGGGTATCACCCTGGAGTTCCGTGAGCCCGCCAACGAATTCCATCTCGACCTCACCGGAAAAAATGCCGACGGCAAAGGCATGACCGTTACCTCCGTCCGTGAAGGCGACAAACCCGTTCCCTTCACCCAGCAGGACGACCAGCTCATCCTGCATGCAGGAGGCGCACCCGGCAGTTCGCGCACCTATCTCATCGATTACGAAGGCATTCCCGCCGATGGCCTCATCATCTCCAAAAATAAATTCGGAAGCCGCGGATTCTTCGGCGACAACTGGCCCAACCGCGCGCATAACTGGCTGCCCTGCGTAGACGATCCTTCGGACAAGGCCACCCTCGATTTCAGCATAGTATCACCCGACCACTACACAGTCGTAGCGAACGGCGCATTGCAGGAAGAAAAGCCCCTCGCCAACCATCTCAAGCTCACCCGTTGGAAAGAGTCCGAACCCATCGCCCCCAAGATCATGGTCATCGGCGTGGCGGATTTCGCCGTCGACCATCCTGGCGACGCCATGGGCATCCCCGTATGGAATTATGTCTACCGACAAAATAAAGAAGCCGGTTTCCGCAGCTATGCCGTAGCGCTCGATATCCTGCCCTTTTATATCACGCACATCGGGCCCTACCCCTTCGAAAAAGAAGGCAATGTCCAATCAAAAACCCGTTTTGGCGGACTCGAGAATGCGAGTGCCATCTTTTATTACGAGGGCTCGGTCGGCTCGCCCGGCGTCGAATCTCTCATGGCCCACGAGATCGCACACCAATGGTTCGGCGACGCCGCCACCGAGACGGCCTGGCGACATCTCTGGCTCAGCGAAGGCTTCGCCACCTATATGACCCTCTGTTACCTGGAAAATAAATATGGTCCCGACACGCTGCGGACCAGCCTGCGCAAGGACCGCGCAAAGGTTATCGCCTTCGAAAAACGCCGCTTCACCCCCGTCGTCGACACCGGCGTCCACTCGGACTATATGCAGCTGCTCAACCCCAACAGCTATGAGAAAGGCGGCTGGGCCCTACATATGCTCCGCCGCACCCTCGGCGACGCCACCTTCTGGAAAGGCATCTCGGCCTACTACTCCGCATATCGTAACAAGAACGCCTCCAGCGCCAACCTTGAGCGCATAATGGACTCCGTTAGCAACAAGGACCTCCGAGAGTTCTTCCATGAATGGCTCGACATCCCCGGCCACCCCCACGTCACGATATCCTGGAAATACGACCCCGACAAACGGTCCCTCGCCATCGACTTCACCCAGCACGACCACGACCCCAAATCCGCCGGCGCCGCCCAGTCCACCAACGCCGCGACCGCCAACCCCATCCCCTCCGCCGACCCCCTCTTCATCTTCCCCCTCGAATACTCCGTCGATGGCACGCTCCACCATGTCGACATCCACGACCGCCTCACCCACGTCGACATCCCACTGCCCCAAAAACCCTCCAACATCACCCCCGACCCCAATACCAATCTCCTCGCCGATTTCGAGGTCACCGAGAGATAATGGTCCTTCTTCCCGATCAGTTTTTTGGAACCAAAATTAGTTGCGTGATTTTCAACAACTTGATTTCGGTTCCAATTTTCTTTCAAAAAACACACCCACACCCCGGGCCGCCTCCAACCTTAATTTGGGCGTTCCCCGCCGCCAGGTAAAACCACTTGCGGCAGGTCGGGCTCTCTGTCGCGCACGGCGCTCCTGCCGATCCTGAGGACACATTACGCGGGCACGAGTTGCAGGTTGAGCTTTGCCGCCATTTTCTCAAGATACCTTCGCTTCCTGTTCTGTAATTGCTGCTCATAAGCTGCAATGCCCTGATCTACAAAATCCCCACCTTTGGTCATCATTCGGTAATAATAGCAGGCTATTTTCCTGGCTATGGCCTTGATAGCCGCGGCCCCTCCCCGCCTGGCCCGGATTTTCCGCCCAAAAACACCCAACGCCAGATACTTGCTGGTCAAAATCCCCTGGGCTAAACTTCGGAACAATTGCCCTGCCTTATTATGCCGTTTTAACGTTACTCGTTTGATCATTTTCCCTGAGCTGGATCGCATCGGCGCCAGCTTCAGCCAACTGGCAAAATGCTTTTCCGTCGGCCAGGCCCTCATATCCGTTCCTACCTCACTGACAATCTGCAAAAAGCTGTAGTCGGTAAGCCCGGGAATACCGGTGGGATCCTTGCCTTCAGTCAACTGGAGTAAGGGCTCATGCAGGTTCTCGATCTCAGGCCGATGATAGCGGATCGGCTTACGCTTTGACACACGCTCTATTTTCGGTTTGCCTTCCGTCATCGCCGACAATTGCTTTTCCACCGCTTTGTCGCAGGCCCGGATCAGCTCATTGTAATGCTCCCAGGTCGTAAATGCTTGCTGCAAAGCAAACAAGTGCTCTTCCTGCCAATCCCCTTCCAGCGATTTATACACCAGTTCTCTTTTATTATCTTTTATCTGCGATACACACAGTTCCGTCAACTTTTCCGCATCCCTCTCCCCGCCTAAGATCGCGGCCAATATCCGCAACCCACTGGCCCCGGTAATATCATTGATCACATCGGACAAAAGGTAATCCCGAAGTGCCTGGCAATCTGATGTAAAGGTGGGGAATACCCGCACCTCCTGCTCTTCGGCCGATACATAAAAACTTTTGCTCCCTACGTCGATCCCCCCGGCCCGGGGATGTACTTCTTTTAAGTTTTGCTTCATTGCTGATGGTTTTAAAATCAGCTAACAAGGCCGGCTGTTGACTGTTTGATAGCATCCTGAACGGGAATATCGCTGCCGGTATCGCCAATATTTTTTTCATATAACAGCCGGAACAAGATTCCCTAGCAGGTAATTAGCACTAGATCGTAGCGCTGTTACTTCCTTATCAGCTGAACCCCAAGGTAACCCTTCTTCATGTCCCTTCCCGCTCTTACCGCCGACAGACGGGTAGGCCTACCCTAACGCAGTCAGGAAGGACCTATTCACTACGCAAAGATTCCACCGGATTCACCCTCGCCGCCCTCAACCCCTGTATCCCCACCGTAAAGAACGATAAAAACACCGCCACCCCGCCCACCGCCGCAAAGATCCACCAGCTCAACCCTATCCGATACGCAAAATCATGTAACCATTTATTCATCGCCCACCACGACAGCGGCACAGCGACCACCAGCGCGACCACCACCAGCCGCAAAAAATCCCGGTATAACAACGCGACCAGCCCTCCAACGCTCGCCCCCAGCACCTTCCGGATGCCGATCTCCCTTGTCCTCTGCATCGCCATAAAAGAGGCCAGCCCAAACACACCGGTACAGGAAAGAAAGATGGCGATCACCGCGAAATACCGCACCAGCAGGCTCAGGTTTTCCTGCGCATTATACAGCGCGTTTCTATTCGAGTCCAAAAACGAATATTCGAACACCCGCTCCGGAAAATATTGATCCCACAACCTCCGGATTGCTGCAATCGTCCCCGGCACCCCGACAGGCGCAACCCGCACCGCAAACTCCGTAAACCGTGGCACGTTCACATCCATGATCATCGGCTCCTGCGGCCTGTCCAGCCGCCCGAAATTGAAGTCCTTCACCACCCCTATTACATGTCCCTTCTTCCCGGTCGTGGCATCCCCGCGGATCATCGTTTTTCCGATGGCCTCCTGAGCGCTGGTCCAGCCGAAGGTGCGCAATGCCGATTCATTGATGATAAAAGCCTGCAGATGATCGGTACCCGTCGCTTTTGAAAAATCCCGCCCCGCGACCACCGGAATGCCGATGGTGGACACAAAATCATAATCCACCGATGCCCAGGGGACAAAAATATTGTCCTGCCCGACGTGCCCCTCCGGTATCACGAGACCGCTGACAAAAAAATCTCCCGGCAATACCGACGAAACGGTCACACCCCGCACCGACGCGTTGGCCCGCAAGTCATTCTCAAAGGCATTCATCCGCGCTCTCAGCGGCCCATCGACGCCACTATTGATCGGCGACGGGTTCTTGCCGAACAATGGCAATACCAACAACTGCTCCTTGTCGAAACCCAACGGCTTGTTTCGCAGATAGCCCAGCTGCCGCTGGATGACGATAGCGCCGACCATCAGAGCTATCGCGATGACAAACTGCGTCACGATCAGCGATTGCCGGATCCGGCTTCTGCCCCACCCGCCTGTCTTGCCCTTCAACAATCCTACCAGTTCCATCCGCGTAATGAACAACGCCGGATAGATGCCCGCCAACAGCCCGGTGCCCAATAACAATCCGACAAACACCAACAATATCCAGCCCCTGCCCAGCACTGCGATACCCAGATCCTTACCCGTCATGACATCCAACAGCCGCAACCCGGGCGCCATCAATGCCAGCGCCACCACAAAGGCTAGAAGACTCAACAACAATCCTTCCCCGAGGAATTGTACCAGCAATTGACGCACACCCGCACCCGACACCTTGCGGATGCTGATCTCGGCGATACGCGTCAGCGACTGCGCATTGGACAGATTGATAAAATTAACGACCGCAATCAGCAGGATCAGCAGTGCTATCGCCGAAAAGATATAGATATAGGTGATGCTGTTGGTGCTCGGGTTCCCTTCCACATTCGAAGCGTACAGGTGTACTTCCGACAACGGCTGAAGCGCAAGCTGCCAGTATTTCTGTACCCGCTGGTCGCCATATTTACGGGTCAGCTGCGCCAGCGCAGGCGCGACAGCCGAAGCGGCAACTCCCGGTTTGAGACGGACATAAGTCTCTGCAGGATTGTACAGCCAGTTGGTTCGCAGGAAATCGGCTACGCCCTTCGTTTCGACGCTATACAACGTCTCGAACGAGATCATGGCATCCGAATGCAGATCGGAGTTGGCCGGCCAGGAATCGATGACTCCCGCCACCCGCAATGCCGTCGAATTTTCATAGACCATCGTCCGGCCCACGACATCCTCCCGGCCAAAATATTTGCGCGCCATGTCCCGGGTGATGACGATCGATCCTGGCGCAGACAAGGCGTCCGAAATATTCCCCTGCACAAAATGCACCGTCAGTACATCCAGCAAACCTTCATCGGCAAAATCGATATTCGGCTCCTGGAACCGCCTCCGCATCGATCCATGCATCGCCTTCCCCGGCGAATCGATCCCTCCGTCGTCTTTCACCTCCAATATCCCCGCACGGGTATACCGTCTCCCCACAGCCGCCACCTGCGGCAGGTCTTTGGCGATAGCCGGTCCCGCCGAATTGGGCGTTCCCGACATCACCCGCGTTTCCCCATCCTCATGTTTGACGAAATTCACGCGGTAGATCTCCGGGTAATGCGCGTGAAAGCTGTTATAACTCAACTCATCGTCGATATAGACGACGATCAGCAGACAGCAGGCCATCCCTATCGAAAGTCCTGTCAGTTTGATCAGTGTGGCGCCCTTATGGCGGAACAGGGTTCTCCACGCCGTTTTTAAGTAGCTATAGAACATAATGCCCCCTTATTTCGGCTGCAGCTTTGGCGCTAGCCGCATCAGCACTCCCGGCGTCATCCTGTTCAATAACAGCGCCACCCGTTCCCCGCCCGGTTTCCCGATATAGGCCTCGAATGCCCCGCGCCCTATCGCTTTCAATATTTGCTTCGCCGCCTTCTCCGCGGGCAACCCTTTCTCGATGTTCTGCGATACCTGACCGAACGGTGTGCCGTCTTTGGTCAGAGCATGTTTCGTTATATTGGTCTGAATATACCCCGGCGTCAACACCGTCACTCCGATATTCATCGGCGCCATCTCTGCCCGCAGACAATCGAAAAATCCATGCAGGGCATGTTTGGCGGCTGCATAGGCAGAACGCATCGGCGTGCCGATCTTGCCCATGACGCTGCTCACGACGACGAAACGGCCGCTCCGCCGCTCCATAAAATGTGGCAGCAGCGCCTGCGTCAACGCTACATAGCTGAAATAATCCAGTTCCATCACCTGCCGGTGGACCGACATATCCGTCTCCGCAACCGTGCCCCGCTGACTTATACCACCGTTATGGATCAGGATATCCACCTGGCCGAAGGCCCCGATAGCTTCCTTTACGTGCGACCCGAATGAAGCATGGTCCAGCAGGTCCATCGGCAGCACCCGCGCGGATTCCGGATGCGCGCAATTCTTCCTGACCCTTTCCAGCTCTTCCGTCCGCCTGCTCGATAACAAAAGCCGGGCACCGGCCGCCGAAAATGCATAAGCCAAAGCCTCCCCGATGCCGGATGATGCGCCCGTGATCCATATGACCTGGTTGGTAAAATTCTTCATGTGTTAAAAATACGAAAGCCATCCCACCGGATGGCCCTCGCTTGTTGATTTTTCAAAAGTATTATTGACCCGTGTCCCCCGAACCCTTGTCCTGGTATCCCGGTTCGTCGCCCGAAGAGTTGTTATTCTTCTGCGGCGCCTGATCGTTCTTTTCATAATTCCTCCGGGAATTAAAATAGTAATCATGCCTTGCCTTGGTGACGGTGGCATCCCGGTCCAGCTTCAGCTGATCGATCTTAGCCCTCTTTTCTTTATGGGTCAGCGCCTTGTCATGTTTGACGTCCTTTATCTGCTGCCCATAGTCATCCTTGATACCCTGGATCTCTCCGGCCAGTTGGGGCGGCGTGGAGCCATGGCCATAATAGTACGGAGGATAAGCCCCATACCCATACATCGGACCCCAGCCCCAGGGATTATAAAAACCATAGCCCCACGGGTACCCGAATCCAAACCCTACCCCTACATAAGACCTCGGATAGAAATAGTGATGATGATATACCGGCGCATGATGGAACCCTCCCCCGCCATGCGCTATAACGTGCCCGCCACGCTGGGCCGAGGCGCCCATGGCGACACCGAGTGAAAGTAATGTGATGAATAGTGTTTTCATATCTTCTCCTTTTTTCGTTGTACGTTCGGTACTAAGAAGGCAAATATCATTCAAGGTTAAACGGATTCGGCGTTTATAACATAGCTATAACAAAGCTGCCCCTGCACGCCAGCTTTGCTCCTTCGCGCTCCCCGCCTGCCCTGTCACCCAGACAGCATTTGGAAAAAATGTCGTAACTTCTCCCTGCCAAAATTCACCATCATGTCTTCCTACACTTTATTGATCAACGGGAAAAAATATCCCATCGAGGCGGACGCAAAAATGCCCCTTCTTTGGGCCATCCGCGATCTCGTCGGTCTCACCGGAACGAAATATGGCTGCGGAGTAGCACAATGCGGCGCCTGTACAGTTTTGCTCAATGGCAACCCCGTCCGCTCCTGCTCCATTCCGGCGTCCATGGTCGCAAACCAGCCGATAACAACCATCGAAGGTCTCTCGACGGACAATTCTCACCCCGTGCAAAAAGCCTGGATCACCGAACAGGTTCCCCAATGCGGCTATTGCCAGAGCGGCCAGATCCTCGCAGCGGCTGCGCTGTTGAAAAAGAATCCCCATCCCACTGATAAGGATATCGACATCGCGATGCAGGGAAACCTCTGCCGCTGCGGCACCTACCCCCGGATCCGCAAAGCCATCCATACGGCCGTCGCCAACGCTTCTCACCAATAAACTAACGGTTATGTCTACCACTACCCGTCGAGCCTTTCTTAAAAATACCGGCATTACCGGCATTGCGCTGACCCTCGGCATCCGGTTTCCTGCCTTCGCCGCCGCCGACACAACCGCCGGCCTCCCAGACATCGTCTCAGCCTCCGGCACTGTTCCCGAAGGCATCGGACTGATGACATGGATATCCATCGACAAATCCGGCAAGGTCACCATATTCAGCCACCGCGCGGAAATGGGACAGGGCGCGTTCCAGGTGATACCACAAATGATCGCCGAAGAGCTGGAAGTAGACCTCGACCAGGTCAATATCGTCTTCGCCCCCGCCAGCCAAACCAAATATGGCAGCCAGATCACAGGCGGCAGCTCTACCGTCCGCGGTTCCTACAAACACCTGCTCCGGATCGGTGCGTCGGCGCGTGAAATGCTCATCGGCACCGCCGCCAAAAAATGGGGGGTGCCGGCATCGGAATGCTATGCGGAAAAAGGCCATGTCATCCACCGGCCCACCGGAAAAAAATTCACCTACGGCGATCTCGTCGAAGAGGCGGCAAAGCTCGATCCGCCCAAAAACCCGCCGCAAAAACAACGCAAGGACTACCGGGTCATCGGCCAACCGCTTCCCCGCCAGGATACCCCTTTGAAAACAAACGGTACAGCCGTCTTCGGTCTCGATAAAAAACTTCCCGGCATGCTCTACGCCGTCGTCGAACGCAGCCCCCGCATCCTCGGAAAAGTGAAAAGCTTCGATGACTCGGCGGCGAAGGCCGTCCCCGGCGTCCGCCATGTGCTCAAAGTTCAACGAACCGTCTTCTCGCGTCTCCAGGAAGGCGTAGCCGTCGTCGCAGATAGCATTTGGACTGCCACGCAAGCCCGCAAGTTGCTCAGGATAGAATGGGATGACACCGGCTTCGAACACCTCGACACCGATACGCTATATGCCCGGATGCGCGCCGATCTCGACAAACCCGGTCTCAATGACCGTAGCGCAGGCGACTTCGACGAGGCCTTCAGGGACGCCGATTTAAAGATCGAGGCCGTATATGAAGCTCCCTACGAGTCCCATGCCTGTATGGAACCCCTCAATTGCATCGCCCACGTCAGGGAAAATGCCATCGAGATCTGGGGACCCATACAGGGCCCCGATTGGGTACAATCCGATCTGAGCCGGCGTATGGGCGTGCCCGTGGAAAACGTGGTCGTAAACATGACCTTCCTCGGCGGCGGTTTCGGCCGCAAGGCTTTCCTGGACTATCCTCACGAGGCTGCTTTTATTTCGAAGGCCGTCCAGGCGCCGGTACAGGTCGTCTGGACACGCGAGGACGATATGACACAGGGGCCCTTCCGCCCCGGCGGCGTCTATGGCTGCAAGGCGGGTCTCACGAAAGGAGGCTCCGTACAGGCCTTCCAGACCAAAACGGCCATCCAGAACATGGACCAACAGGGCGCAGGAGCCGACCGCCACGCCTACAACAGCAGCACCACGGAAGGCTTATGCAAACCCTGGTTCGAC
>DASYSV010000238.1:0-5263 GCA_036010185.1 Puia sp. | reverse complement strand
GGGGGGAGCGGGGTTTATCGGATCGCATGTAGCCAGGCATTGTCTGGAAATGGGTTTCGAAGTCGTCGTCATGGATGATCTGAGCGGCGGTTTCGAGGATCATATTCCGGAGGGCGCCCATTTCGTTAAGGGTAGTGTTACGGATCATGAACTGATAACGGACCTCTTTTCCGAGTACCGGTTCACTTATGTCTATCATCTGGCGGCTTATGCGGCGGAGGGTCTTTCTCATTTCATCCGCCGGTATAATTATGAGACGAATCTCGTCGCCAGCATCAATCTTATCAATGAATCGGTAAAGCACAAAGTGAAGTGTTTTGTTTTCACGTCCTCCATCGCCGTATACGGCAAGGGACAGTTGCCGATGACCGAGGAAATGACGCCGGAGCCGGAAGACCCGTATGGCGTCAGCAAGTATGCAGTCGAGCTGGATCTTCGGGCTGCGCATGAGATGTTCGGACTTAATTACGTCGTATTCCGGCCCCATAACGTATATGGGGAGAATCAGAATATCGGGGATAAGTATCGCAACGTCATCGGCATATTCATGAACCAGATCATGCAGGGAAAGAAGCTGACGATCTTCGGTGACGGTGAGCAGACGAGGGCGTTCAGCTATATCGACGATGTCGCGATCCCCATTACCAAATGCGTGAACATCCCGGAAGCGTATAACCAGGTGTTCAATGTCGGCGCCGATGAGCCTTATACGGTGAATGAACTGGCTAAGGTGGTTTGCAAGGAATTCGGGGTGGCACCGGACATCCATCATCTGAATGCCCGTAATGAGGTGATGCATGCCTATTCGGATCACGGCAAGGCGCGGAGGGTTTTTGGCGCCCCGACGGGAATCAGTCTGCAGGACGGGATTGGCCGGATGGCGGCGTGGGCGAGGGAAGTCGGGGCTCGTCAGGGCCAGGAGTTCAGCAATATCGAGATCACGGAGAAATTACCGGATGGCTGGGCCATTGTACCCAAAGCCGTAAAATAGCCATGACTCGGAAACTCAGGGTGCTTGAATGTATCCGGCAGGGCAGGATAGGTGGCGGAGAGTCGCATTTGCTGAGCCTGACCAGTCATCTGGACAGGTCGAGATTCGAACCGGTGGTTCTTTCTTTTACGGATGGTCCGATGATGGAAGCCTTGCGGCAGATGGGAGTCGAAACGAGGTTGATCTATACTGAAAAGCCGTTCGATATCCGGATATGGGGCAAGGTGAAGAGGCTGTTATCGGATGAGCGGATCGATGTTATACATGCCCATGGGACCAGGGCCGCATCGAATGTGTTATGGGCGGCGCGGTCTCTGGGGATACCGGTGATCTACACGATCCACGGGTGGTCATTTCACCGGGATCAGCATCCACTGGTGCGGGGGTTCAGGGTATGGGGCGAGAAATGGATAACGAAGCGGGCGGCTGTGAATATTTCCGTTTCCGCGAGCAATCAGCAGACGGGGAAGGAGGTGATGCGCGGATTTTCTTCGATAGTGGTGAATAATGGGATAGACGCGAAAAAATTCGATCCGGGTGGGCACTATAAAGATCTGCGGGCGGAGTTGGGAATTGGCGGCGACCGGGTTCTGATATTATTTATTGCAAGGTTTACATCACATAAGCAACCGTTGACGCTTGTTCGTGCGTTTGGTCAGGCGTCGCGGGAAATAGGGGCGATCCGGCAAACGACCGGGGGCGCGCAAATACCGGAGATCCATTTGCTGATGGTCGGGGATGGGGACGAGAAGGAGGAGGGGGTGCGGTTGGCGAAGGAGCTGGGTTTGGAGGGTCGGGTGAGTTTCCAGGCATTCCGGCAGGATGTGCCGGATGTGCTTGCGGCGGCGGATATTTTTGTGCTGCCTTCCTTGTGGGAGGGGTTGCCGATAGGGTTGCTGGAGGCGATGGCGATGCGGAAGGCGGTGATCGGAACGCGGGTGGATGGAACCCGCGAGGTCCTGCAGGATGGCGTGAACGGGTTGATGGTGGACCCCGGGGATGTGAATGCGCTGTCGGGAGCGATCGTGCGGCTTGCGGGTGACAAGGGGCTGCGGGAATCGCTTCGGGAGCGAGCGGCTGAGACGGTCAGGGATCGGTTCAATGCTGCTGTCATGACTAAAGAGATCGAGAATATTTATACAAAAATCATTCCTCATGGAATTTGAACGGTTCGCCGATGTCAAACGGCTGAAATTTATCAGTGATGTGTTGCAGGCGAAGCTGCCTACCGGCGCCGAAGTGCTGGATGTCGGCTGCGGCAACGGTGTGATCTCGAGAAGTCTCGGGGAGAAAGGTTTTGCCGTGAGGGGTATCGACGTGAGCGATAAGGCGATCGCCAGGGCGCGGGAGCTGAACAAATACCCCAACGTAAGGTTCGAGGTGGTCAGCGCGGAGCAACTGGTGGCCGACGGGCATCGTTATCATGCTGTGATCTGCAGCGAAGTGCTGGAGCATCTCAATGATCCGGGAAAATTGCTGAGCGTACTCCATCAGCTGCTCGATGAGAATGGGGTACTGATCGTGACCGTTCCGAATGGCGCAGGGCCCAGGGAGCTGTTTGTCACAAGACCCATTATTGCGATGCAGCGTAAGAACAACTGGATGTGGAAGGCCGTGCAGCGGACGAAGCGTCTTTTCGGCTATAAGGGTACGACGGTGCAGAGCAGCGCCGACGATCTGACGCATATCCAGTTTTTTACCAAGGCTTCTTTGGAGAAATTGGCGAGCCAGCACCGGTTCAGTATCGTGCGATTCGGGAAGACCAATTTTATAGAGGATGTGTTCCCTTTCTCCTTTTTTACCAAGAAGATCAAGACGTTGCAGAAGATGGATTGCGCGTTTGCGGAGATATTGCCTTATCAGTGGAACGGCGGGTTCGTGACGGTGTGGGAGAAGGCATGACCCACATGGATGAGGTAGACCGGCTAATACGTGTTATGTACCGGTTAATATTTTTGAAGTATTTAAAGGTTCGCTTGCAAGAATAGAGAAAAGGATGTATTTTGCGCCATTAATTTTTCCCTTCTAATTTTCCTACGATCAACCCCTTTACCGATTCTTCTCTAACGTCACCTTTCCTTCCAATTTTATCCTTTCAAAAACATTGCGCTTAAATCGAGTGCCTATGTGGACTTGTGTCTGCCATCGCAGGCATACGTTAACAATTAAGCAAAAAAAATGAAAAATTCTACCCGGATTTTCAATTGGCTGTTGATCGGCTTTTTCGTTTTCGCGACAGGCCTGTCCCTACAGGCTCAGAGCGTCCTGGACCCCACCGACGCGGTCGTAACCTACAATCCGAGCAGTCCCCCCCCTATTCCCGCCTATGGCTCGATCGCCAAATGGGTAAGAACGGTAAGGATGAGTTGGAGCACTACCAACTGGAAGTGTTACATCTATAACGGACAGCAGTTCCGGTTACGATTCCCCAAGAGTTATCAGCCCGGCGTCAATGATGGGAAGCAGTATCCCATGCTGATCTTCATGCATGGAGAAGGCGAGCAGGGAACCGTGTATGACAATGAATATTCGTTGTATCATGGTGGTAGTTTATTCGAATCGGCCGTGGCGAATGGTAAATACGACGGATATGTCCTGGTGATGCAGACCGGCGGTGGCTGGGGCCCCAACCAGTTCAGCGCCTTCAAGTATATCATCGATTACATGATCACCAACAATAAGCTGGATCCATTCCGTGTGACGCTCAATGGTCTTTCGGGTGGCGGTCAGGGCACATGGCAGATGTACCAGACCTTCCCCACTTACCCGGCGGGTTTGTTGCCGATGTCGTCGGATGCCATTGCATACGCCAGCGCCGATTCCGCACAGAAATGGAAGTTCACCTCCATCTGGAATATCCATGGAGGGCTGGATGGGTCGCCCGCGCCTTATACGGCACAGCAGGTGTTATTGGCCATGCAGGCTGCGGGGGCGAACTATATCGACCTGAACATGACCACGCAGGGGCATGATACATGGGACAGTACGTGGTCGATGCCGGCCTTCTGGCCGTGGAATCTGGCCCAATACAGCTCGAATCCCTGGTGTCTGTTCGGAAGGACGCAGTTCTGTCCGGGGGATCATATCAGTCTTACGGTGGGATTGACGCCCGGGTTCCAGGCCTATCAATGGCGGAAGAACGGGGTGCTCCTTTCCGGCACGGGCAATTCGATCAATGTGACGGATACGGGACATTATGACGCGCGTGTAGAACGGAGCGGTATCTGGTCGGACTGGTCGCATACGCCCGTGGTCATTTCATATAGCGCTCCGACGGTGACTCCGGATATCACCACGAGCGGGCTGATGAGCAAAGTAATCCCGGCTCCGGATGGAAATTCAGGTGTTACCCTGTTTGAACCCACGGGATATGCCACTTATGTCTGGCAGCAGGTGGGTAACAACAATTCGATCGGTTCCTCCAATACTATTTATGCGAATACGCCCGGGCAGTATACCTGTCAGGTGACGCAGCAGTTCGGTTGTTCGAGCAGTCCCTCGCAGGCTTTTACCGTGATCAATGCGAACGGACCCAATAAGCCCGATCCGGCTTCGGGTCTGGTGGTCAGCACAATTTCGCCGACTTCGCTGCTCCTCAACTGGAGCCAGAATCCCGCGCCTGCCTTCAATGAGACCGGATTCGAGATCTACCAGGCGACGCATACCGGCGGACCTTACAAGCTGATAGCGATAACGGGTCAGGATGCGAGCCTGGATACGGTCAGGGGATTGTCCGCGGGTGTGAAATATTATTATATCATCCGTGCGGTGAACAACACGGCTGCGTCGGCCAATTCCAATGAGGCCAGCGGCACGACCACGGCCGACAGCCAGGCGCCCACGGCACCGGGTAATCTCATCATTACGGGAAGCACGCGGTCGTCGATCTCTCTCGACTGGACGCCTTCTACCGATAATGTAGGTGTGACCGGATATTATGTTTATATCAACGGCGCTAAATCTTATGTCGTCGCGCCTACCCAGACGAGCTTTACGGTCGGTAATCTGAACTATACGCAATCATACAATTTCTATATTACGGCGTTCGATTCCGCGGGCAATGTTTCTCCCGCCAGCGGACAGATCAGCGGTGAGCCGTTGTTCAATGGGCTCAATTACCAGTATTATACTTTCGCTACGTCTCCGAGCAAACTGCCGAACTATAATACGCTGACGCAAGCGTCCGCAGGGACATTACCGAATGTTGCACTGACGCCTGCCACCCAAACGACCAATTACGGATTCCTTTATCAGGGTACGCTGCATATTACG
>DASYSV010000208.1:0-4312 GCA_036010185.1 Puia sp. | reverse complement strand
GAAATTCCACACGCCCTGGTTTTCAACTATCATCACGGGTATCATCGTCGCCGTGCCATCGCTCTTTATGCGGAAGGACCTGATGGAGCAGCTGACCAGTATCGGGACGCTTTTTGCCTTTGTGCTGGTATCCGGCGGGGTGCTCATGCTCCCTGCAATAACAGGGCGGGGGAGAGGATTCAGGATGCCATATGTCAGCGGCCGGTATATCGTACCCGTTCTATATAGCGCATTTATTGTTCTTTTCCACCAAAGGGTAGCGGATGATCTGCAGCATTTAACAACCGGCGGGCTGCAGGAGGTGCTTTTTCTGACCTTCACCTTTCTGGCGGGCGTGCTGACGCTTGCAACGGTGGTCCGCAAATATTCGGTGATCCCGGTGCTGGGCGTGCTGTTCTGTGCATACCTGCTGATCGAGATACCGGCCATCGCCTGGGAATGGTTCTTTGTCTGGATGGGTATCGGGTTGATGGTCTATTTTGCCTATGGCTATCGCAAGAGCAGGCTGACCTCGCAATCAGGCATACAAGCCAAACCCGGCGTCCGCGCAAATCCTTAATTTTGCAGGATGAAATTCGAAGTAGGCGATAAGGTAGTCATTCAGCATTCCAATGATGAGGGAGAAGTGGTCGAGATCATCAATGACAAAATGGTCCTGGTCGATGTCCGGGGCGTGCGGTTCCCGGCTTATACCGATCAACTGGATTTCCCATACTATAAGCGGTTCACGGAAAAAAAACTCTTTCCACAGGAGAAAAAGGCGAAAAAATACATCGATCAGCTTCCGCCGGAAAAACCGGCCGCCGGGAAAAAGAAAGAGCGGATCGCGCAATTGGCCGACGGTGTCTGGATCACCTTTCTCCCTGTTTTCGATAACGACGAATTCGGAGATGATGTCGTCGACAGTCTGAAGATCTGGCTGGTCAACAATACCTCTATCGGATATCGGTTCTCTTACCAGCTGAACTATTTCGGCAAAAGCGAATTCGATCTCGATGGCCAGCTGCCATCGCTGCACGATTTTTATCTGCACGATATCCCCTTTGCCAATCTGAACGACAACCCCGTATTCGAATGCGAATTTTCGCTGCTGACGCCCGATAAGACCAGGGCGGAACATTATGAAGCCTCGCTGAAGCTCCGGGCTAAACAGGTCTTCGGCCGTATAGAGGATATCAGGAAAAAGGGAGAGGCCACCTTCTCGTTCAAGCTATTCGACGAATATCCTTTTGCCCCTGTCGAAGAGACCGTGGACACCCGAAGTCTGCTGTCAGGATCGGGCTTCCGGATTTATGAGGCCTCGAAGGCGAGGCAACACCTCGAACCCGCGCGCCAGGAACTCGACCTGCACGCCGAGAAGCTGACCGATAAAGCGGCATCGCTCGACAATTTCGAGATACTGACATTACAGCTTCAAACCTTCGAAAAATATTTCGACCTGGCCATCGCTCACCATTTGCCCTCCATGACAGTCATCCACGGCGTAGGCAGCGGGCGGCTGCGTGACGAGATACACGAGGTCCTGCGGGTCAGGCGTCAGGTAAAATCGTTCATCAACAGGTATGATCCCCGTTATGGATATGGGGCCACCGAAATATTTTTCCAGTACGGGAAATGATCAAAGACCGATTTCGGCTCCGATGCGTGCCTGCAGCGAGCCGGTCGGGACGGCATGTCTGGTAGACGGAAGCGGAAATCCCGGATCGGGAGAACCCGAAACCCGATAGCCGGCAGTCGCACCTGCATAAGCGACCGAGCTCCTGGCCTGGCGCATCTGCGAAGCGCCAATCATAACCCGGCAGGCTGGTTTTCAGGACGCCGGCCATCGCCCTGATCAGCAGGACGGGGCCTTTCTTCGCCGACAACGGCAGGCATTGAAGCGTGGTTGGACCTTGTTGACCGATGGGCCCGCCATAATGTCGATGGACCAGCGGGAAGAGGCCGCTGCCGGTTTTTGCGCGTGGGTGCTTTCTATGAAGAAAAGGGGAAGCAACAGCAATAGGGTCGCTCTCATAGCGAATAGCTTAATCCTGCACGAATGGAGATCGTTCCGGTGGGTAAGCTGGTGTTGCGATTACTCATCAGCGGGCCGGCGCCACTGGGACCGGGCACCATTTCGCCGGGAGGGTAAAATATCAGGTGTGGACTGAAGGAAGGCCGGCATCCATTGTAGCCGGCAAAGACGAGGAACGCCCATTTACTGCTCAACTTCCATTTGAGGCCGGCATCCAACTGGTAAGAGAATGCCGTCGACAGACTGTTCGCGCGGACATAGAAAGTGCCCGGGTACGTTGTTATAACGGGGGACTCCGGGTAGGAGACAGCCGGAGTCCTGGTTTTCTGAATTCCCGCCAGTGCTCTCAGCATCAGGGTGGGGCCGCCCTTCTTAGAAAGGGGCAGTGTAAAGAGGCCGCCTGCGAGAACCCGCGCGATCTGCCAATCCTTGCCGAAGACTCCGATGTGGGCAACGGCTGCACTGTTGTAGAGATACATCGGCCCAAGATCGGAGGATATTCCATTGCCGCGATTCAGCTGGCCGTCGAAAGCAACGGCGGCGCTGAAGAACCGCCAGATACGGTACGAACCGGATAATTCGAGAAGGCCTCCGGTAGAGACCGTTTTGTCACCGGCGTTGGAATTGTGGGTGCCGGCGAAAGTGCCGACGGGGATGGCCGGCCCGGCGGTCAGGGCGACAGACCAACGCGAAGGTTTGGGCGATTGCGCGGACATCTGCAACCATGCGCATAGGATGGACAGGACCAGTAAATAGCTCTTCATCGGCGATAAGTTTGGCATTCTTATGATCAAACTTACGAACCGATCGTTGCATGGCCGCCCGGCTTTTTGTATCTTCGCAGACGCTACCAACCGGGTCATCGCTCCCGTTCACACGGGGGAGGAAAGTCCGGACAGCAAAGGGCAATGCACCGGTCAGGAGCCGGGGGGCGCGCAAGCGTTCACAGAAAGTGCCACAGAAAATAACTGCCATGCGGTGGCTCAGGCTGTCGCGCGGTGAGGTTGAAAACGTGGGGTAAGAGCCCACGGCGCCGGCGGGTAACCGCCGGCGCGGGTAAACCTTGCATGCTGAAATGCCACGTATACCGGTGGTCGAGGGCGGCTCGTCCGATGGTCCCGCAAGGGGCCGACGCCGGAGGGTAGGCAGCTAGATCCCTGTAGTAATGCAGGGGCCAGATAAATGATGGCCACCCGTCGTTCGGCGCAAGCCGATGACGGGAACAGGATCCGGCTTACAGGTTGGTAGCATTTTTTTTCTTTGTACGGCAACGGTCATCACGTGTCGCGTAAACGGACACTACACGGCCATTCGGTCTTTAATTCTTGTTGGTTGCCAATTTATTGCGAGTTTGGCATTCTTATTTCTACGCTATGGGATCAATTCCTGTCACATGCTCGCCAACTACTACAAAACGGCCGTCCGCAGCATCGCCCGGAGCAGGTTTCATTTCTTCATCAATGTCATCGGCCTTTCCATCGGCATCGCAGTCACGCTGCTGATCGCGGCTTATTGCTGGAGTGAAACCCAGGTGAACCGGCGACTGCTCAACGCGGACAGACAATTCATCCTGACCAATCAATTCAAGGTCCCCGGCAGCGGTTTTCCGCTAACCACCTGGGGCCCGCTGGCCCGGACATTGAAAGAGAACTATCCTTCGCTGGTGGCCAACTATTTCCGGTTTGACGGCATCACAGTCGTGGTCTCCAATGGGGATAAATATTTTCGGGAGGGGTTGCAAGTGGGGGACAGCACGCTGCTCCCCATGTATGGATTCTCCCTTCTGTATGGAGATGCCCGCACGGCGCTGGACAATCCTTTCTCTGTCGTGATCACCGATGAGAAAGCGATAAAATTCTTCGGAACTACCGATGTGGTAGGGAAAGACCTGGTCATCGACAACTTCTCCGGGCAGAAAAAGTCATTCCGGATCACGGCAGTCATGAAACGGCCCTCCCGGAACACGATCACCCAACTCACCGCTGCTTTCGAGAACGGTATTTTCGTTCCCGTCTCGAACCTGGCCTATTTCGGAAGGAATATGGACTGGCCCAATGGCGCTATCGCCAGCTTCATCGAGCTGCGCAAAGGCGTCGCCCCGGAAGAGTTGAACCACCCAATCGAACAGATCATTAAGACGAACCTCAAGCCTGCTATAGCCGCCAATGTCCGTGTCCTGGTACAGCCGCTGAACGCCTACTACCTGGATGCCAATGGCGGCACCGTCAGAAAGATGCTGTATACGCTTTCTTTCATCGCTGTATTTATCCTGGCGATGGCCATCATCAATTTTATCAA
>DASYSV010000183.1:0-4268 GCA_036010185.1 Puia sp. | reverse complement strand
CAAGACGATCAATGGATTCAGAATACTCCCCGAAGCCGAATACTGGATGGAAAGAGAACTGAAAGTGAAGCTCGGTTGGGATGAGAATAACCCGACCACGCGACATTTCTATCAGCTGGTCAAGAGACGGTTCTCCTGAATATACGATATTATCCGCTCGGTAGCTCCGCGCCGCGAATACACATACGTGCGAGCCGCCTCTCCGGCTTCCGCACTTTCCTGCCGGTTCTGTAAAAGACGATTGAACACCCGTTCCGCCTCGATGGCGCTATCGATAATGATCCCGCCGCCGCAATCCGTCAGCTCCACCGCCTCGATATATTTTTCGATCACAGGTCCGAAAATTACTGGTTTGCCATAGACGGCTGCCTCCAGAACATTGTGTACTCCATCATCCCCGAACCCTCCTCCGACATAGGTGATGGTCGCATATGCGTAGAGACGCGATAGCATGCCGATATTGTCGATGATCAAGACATTGGGCTCCGGCCACCCTCCCGGCGCGATCGAACCATGCCTCCGATCCCCTTTCGGCGCGACGGTGGGGCGACGTCCCGCTTCCAGGGCCGAATACCGGATCGAATGCCGGAACAGGTTTTCGACCTCCCGCATCCGCTCCTCGCTGATCTCATGCGGAGCGATAATAAACCGCAGATCGGGATTCGTATTGGCATAATGATCCAGCTCTTCTTCATCTTCTTCCCAGGTGCTGCCCGCGACGATCACCGGCCGCGCGCCGCAGAACCCGGCTACCAGCGAAAGCGGCTCGGCCTTTTCGGCGATGTCTATGACCCGGTCGAACCGCGTGTCGCCACTGACACTCACCTGGTCCGTCAATCGAAGCCGCCCCAGCAAGACACGCGAGGCTTCGGTCTGCACGAAGAGATGCGTGAAACATTCGAGCATGTAACGATGCAACCTGCCATACCACCGGAAGAACGGCTGGTCGGGCCGGAAAACGCCGGAAACCAGTAACAGCGGTATCTTTCGCCGCCGCAGCTCCACCAGGAAATAATACCAGTAATCGTATTTGACCCATAGTACGAGATCGGGACGGATAAGATCGATGAAACGACGGGCGTTGCGCGGACTGTCCAGCGGCAGATAGAATACATGGTCCGCACCCGCATAATCTTTTTTGGCAGTGTACCCCGAAGGAGAAAAAAACGTCAGAACGACACGACATCCGGGATTGCCGTTTCGCAGGCCTTCTATCACGGGCCGGCCCTGCTCGAACTCGCCGAGGGAAGAACAATGCACCCAAACGATTTTTTTTCGGGCGACGGAGACCGCCACAGCCTCCGCTTCCACCTCCGCCGCAGCCTGCGTTTGCGCACCGGTAGTGGTCGCCATCTGCGCGGCTATCCTTTCGAAAAGCCCCTTTCTCCCATCCAGCCAAAGCCGGGCCTTCCTGTTCCAGGGCGAAACTATCCGCAAGGCCATCTTATACAACCATAAAAAAACATGATACGAAAAAATACTCATCATCTGCGACCCCCTCCGTCGCATTGTTAAACCACATTTTTGCAATAGTTTTGTGCCCGTTCAAAACAAAGACCATGCAGCCCATCCAAATGGTAGATCTGAAGCGGCAATATACAAAAATAAAGAGCGAAGTGGACGCTGCTATTCAGGAAGTAATTGATAATGCGGCCTTCATCAATGGTAAGGCAGTAACGGATTTTGTGGCCGCGCTGGCAACATATTCCGGTTCGAAACACGTCGTCCCCTGTGCCAACGGCACCGACGCGCTCCAGATAGCCATGATGGCCCTCGATCTCCAGCCCGGTGACGAGGTCATCACCCCCTCCTTCACCTATATCGCCACCACCGAAGTGGTCGCATTGCTCAAACTGAAACCCGTATTCGCAGAAGTCGATCCCAGGACCTTTTGCCTCGATCCCGCATCCGTCGAAAAGGCCATTACGCCGAGAACGAAGGCCATCGTACCCGTGCATCTTTACGGGCAGGCGGCCCCCATGCGGGAGATCATGGACATCGCAAAAGCCCACAACCTCGCCGTTATCGAGGACAACGCCCAGGCCATCGGAAGCACCTACCGCTTCCCCGACGGGACGACAAAAAGAACGGGCGCTATCGGCACCATCGGGACCACCTCGTTCTTCCCCTCCAAGAATTTGGGGTGTTACGGGGACGGAGGAGCAATATTTACGGATGATGATGCGTTAGCTAGCCGGTTGAAAATGATTGCTAACCATGGACAGAGCAGGCGATATTATCACGACATCGTAGGTTGTAACAGCCGCCTCGACTCCATCCAGGCCGCCGTCCTGAACGTCAAGCTCAAAAGGCTGGACGCCTACATTTCTGCCAGACGCGCCGCCGCGGATCACTATGACGAGGCATTCAAAGCTCATCCGAAGATAACGACCCCGTTCCGGGCGGCATACAGTAATCACGTATTTCATCAGTATACGCTGGTCCTCGAAGGCGTCGACCGCGACGGGTTGAATGAATTCCTGGCGGGAAAAAAGATCCCGTCGATGATCTATTACCCGGTGCCTGCCCACAGACAACAAATGTTCGCGGCATCGGGCGGAGCGGACCACCGGTTGGATACGACCGACTGGCTAACGGAAAGGGTCATTTCCTTACCTATGCATACGGAACTGGATGACCAGCAGTTGCAGACGGTAAGCGCCGCGGTGCTGGAATACGTAAACAAAAACTGATTCTAAACTAAACCTAAATAGATCTTTATGAAAATTGCTGTGATCGGCACCGGTTATGTCGGACTCGTTACGGGTACCTGTTTCTCGGAAACCGGCAACGATGTCGTTTGCGTGGATATCGATACCAAAAAAGTCGAAAAACTGTCGAATGGCCAGATCACGATCTATGAGCCGGGTCTCGAAAAGCTGTTCCTTCGCAATCTCAAGGAAGAAAGACTCCGGTTCACGACGCAACTGGAAGAAGGTATAAAAGATGCACAGATCATCTTTCTCGCCCTGCCTACGCCCCCCGGGGAAGACGGCTCGGCCGATCTGAAATATATCCTCGGCGTCTCGGACCATCTCGGCAAATTGCTAAAAGACTATAAGGTCATCGTCGATAAGAGCACCGTGCCCGTCGGCACCGCCGAAAAGGTCCGGAGCGCAATCGCCAAAAATTATAAAGGAGAATTCGATGTCGTCTCCAACCCCGAGTTCCTGCGCGAAGGCGTTGCCGTCGACGATTTCATGAAACCCGACCGCGTTGTCATCGGAGCGTCATCCGACCGCGCGCGGCGGGTGATGAATGACCTCTACGGTCCCTTCGTCCGCCAGGGTAACCCTATCATACATATGGACGAACGCTCCGCCGAGCTCACCAAATATGCTGCCAATTCCTTTCTCGCCACCAAGATCACATTCATGAACGAGGTCGCCCTGCTTTGCGAACGGCTTGGCGCAGACGTGGATATGGTCAGACGCGGCATCGGCAGCGACGAACGTATCGGCAAACGCTTCCTCTTCCCCGGCATCGGTTATGGCGGCAGCTGTTTCCCCAAGGACGTACAAGCCCTCGTAAAATCCTCGTCGGAGGTCGACTATGAATTCCGCATACTCGAGGCCGTCATGGACGTCAATGAAAAACAAAAGCTGCACCTGCTGCCCAAGATCAAACGTTATTTCAAGGGCAACCTCAAAAGCAAGCATTTTGCACTCTGGGGCCTGGCCTTCAAACCCAATACCGACGACATCCGTGAGGCCCCGTCGCTGTATATGATCGAGGCTCTTATCAGCGAAGGCGCAACTGTCACCGTATTCGACCCCGAGGCAATGAACAATGTGAAGCAGGTGGTAGGCGACAAAGTTACCTACGCCGAAAGCCAGTACGAGGCGCTCGAAGGAGCAGATGCCCTCATCATCGCCACCGAATGGAACGAATTCAGGACCCCCAACTTCCTGAAGATCGTCACTTCGCTGAAGAACAAGGTCATCTTCGACGGACGTAACCTTTTCGATATAGCGGCCATCCGCGAGCTGGGCTTCTATTATGAAAGCGTCGGTCGCGCCCCCGCCATCCCCGGCAGTCTTGCGGCAGCCGCAAACTCCGCCAACCCCGCATCTGTAAAATCATAACCGACCGACACCATGAGCAAAAAGCGTGTATTAATCACCGGGGCCGCAGGTTTCTTAGGGTCGCATCTCTGCGACCGGTTCATCAAAGAAGGCTACCACGTCATCGGGATGGACAACCTGATCACCGGCGATCTCCGCAACATCGAACACCTTTTCAAGCTGGAGCATTTCGAATTCTATCAC
>DASYSV010000176.1:0-3780 GCA_036010185.1 Puia sp. | reverse complement strand
AGCCTCCCGAAACTCCGAGGTTATGATCCTGGATAAGGCCCGTTTTCAATGCTGCATGCTGCCAATCGGTGTTGACGGTCGAAACATAACTCGGGCTGGAAGGATCATTGGCGGGCGCTAAGGTCAGACCCGCATTCACATCCGCGGCGTTGACCGATTTTTGATACCCGACCCTGTCTAATACCGGGATCTTTTTAGGCACGTTCTGAAGACCGACATAGCTATTCCACGTCACCCTCGGCGCACCCACTCTCCCTCTTTTAGTGGTGATGATGATAACCCCCGGAGCGCCACGGGTGCCATAGATGGCCGTTGCGGACGCATCTTTCAACACCTGGACGGATTCGATATCGTCCACGGAAAAGTCGAATGGCGCATCGAGGATCACCCCATCCACTACGAACAGCGGGCTGTTTGCATTATTGCCGTTGGGGTCGAACGAACTGACGCCCCGGATCTTGATCGACACATAACCTCCGGGTTCGCCGGAACCCTGCACGCTTACGCCTGCAACCTGGCCCTGCAACATCTTTGCGACGTCGTGAGTCGGGTTCTTTTCGGCATCCGCGACATTCACTACCGAGACCGATCCGGTCAGATCCTTCTTTTTCACCGTGCCGTAACCGACCACTACCACATCGTCGAGGGAATTGCTGCGGGTAGCCAGCCGGACGAGGATCGGGGCGCCGCCCGCCCCAATCTTCAATTCATGATCTTCAAATCCAATAGAAGTAATGATCAGGGTTTGGCCCGAACGCGCCCGGATAGTGAAGTTGCCGCTCTCGTCGCTGGTGGTGCTTACATTGGCACCTTTCAGGGTGATAGTGGCTGCAACCACCGGCTTTCCGTCTTTGTCCGTGACACTGCCCTTTATCGTCTCCTGAGCAAACCCGGCGCAGGAAATCAGCAGTAGGAGGAAAAGGACTTTCCATTTTTTCATATAGCGTCATTTTGGTAATTAACAATCTCAATTGTCGCCCGACCTTCCGGATCCGCCCCTAAAACCCGCCGCCCGACCAACGGGCATCCATTCCGGTCATCCGCCGGGCTCACAAATGTCAATTAAACATTTAATCGACCTTCAAAAATACCCTTCTCCCAAAATTGCCTTCATCTTTTCGTATCATTGTTTCGACAAAAAATCTCAAATTAGCGGTATTGACCGCCAAAACCTGCATATTGGCCCTCCTCGCCCTGATTGCGAGCCCTGCCCTCCCGGGGCAGTCCTATTATTTCCGCCACCTGCAGGTGGAGAACGGCCTCTCCAACAATGCAGTCATCTGCAGCCTGCAGGATAACAGGGGATTCCTATGGTTCGGCACCAAGGACGGACTCGACCGCTTCGACGGTTACTCCTTCAAGATCTTCCGCAACGATCCCGACGACACTACGAGCATCGGCAGCAATTTCATCCATGCGCTGTACCAGGACCCTGACGGCACCATCTGGGTCGGCACGGAAAAAGGCCTTTACAGCTTCGACGCTTCCACCGAACGCTTCAGCCTTCTTCCCGGACTTAATCCAGGGCCCATTCGCGACGTTCGCATGGACGGCCGGCACAATCTCTGGTTTATCTCCGGGTTCTCCCTGTTCAAAAAGTCTCCCTCAGCCACCCGGCCGGAATATTTTCCCATCGACAGTTTCTTCGAGGCAACCTCACTCTGCGTGACGGCGGACGGCACGCTCTGGGCCACGTCCAGCAATGGCTATGTCTACCGGTATGAAGAACGATCACGCCGGTTCCAGGCCTTCGATTGTCTCGCCGGCACAAAGTCCGACCGGTGGATCGAACGCGCCTATCCCACTTCCGACAGCGCCATACTCATCGGGACAGCCGTTCATGGCGCCCTCCTCTTCGATACCCGTACCCTCCAATGCAAGGCCATCCTAACCTATAATCCCGACAAGACGGCCATCTTCGTCCGGAATTTCGTAGAAACAGGGTCCAACGAATATTGGATCGCCACCGAGTCGGGCATCTATATCTACAACCGCACCACCGGCAGGATCACCAATCTCCGCAAACAGTTCAATGACCCCTGGTCCATTTCCGACAACGCCGTCTACACCTTTTGCAAAGACCGCGAAGGCGGCATCTGGGCCGGCACCTATTTCGGCGGGATCAATTATTACCCCGGACAATACAATACATTCAAAAAATACTTCCCCAAAAGTGGCGAGAATTCCCTGGGAGGCTACGTGGTCCGTGAGATCCACCAGGACAGCCACGGCGATCTGTTCATCGGCACCGAAGACGCAGGACTCGACAAGCTCGATCCCGCCACCGGCCATTTCACGCACTTCCAGCCGACCGGGGCACGCGGCAGCATCTCCTATTCCAATATACACGGTCTCCTGGTCCATGGCAACGAGCTGTGGATCGGCACCTTCGAACACGGTCTCGATATCATGGATATCCGCACCGGAAAGATCATCCGGCACTACGGCGTAGGCAGCGGTGACCACCAGCTCAAGAGCAGCTTCATCTATTGTATCACACGCACCCGCGACGATCATATCCTGCTCGGCACGACCCGCGGGGCATATGTCTACGACCAGCAACACGACGGCTTCACCCCCCTGCCGGGCATGCCGCTCAACAATTGGTATTCCTCGCTGCTGGAAGACGACAGCGGGGCCATCTGGGCCGGCACTTTCGGAAATGGCGTCAACTATTATGATCCCCGAACCGGCATCTCGAATAATTTCCGCTATGACGGCAGGCTGCACAACAGCCTCGCCAGCGACCGCGTCAATAGCATCTACCGCGACAGTAAGGGCCGACTCTGGTTTGCCACCGAGGGCGGTCTCTGCCGTTGGAACCCGGCCACCAATCCATCCTCCACCTCCACCATACCCTCTGCTCCATCGACCGGGTCCTTCACCCGCTACACCACCCGCGACGGCTTACCCACCGATTTCATCCTCGCCCTGCTGGAAGACGGCAACGGCAATCTCTGGGTCAGCACCTCCAAAGGCCTCGTCTCCTTCAACCCCGATTCCCTTTATTCCACCGCCGACCACCCTTCCCTCGCGACCGGCGCCCCCAACGCCCGGCAATTGACAGTCTTCACACGCGAGAATGGCCTCCTCAACGATCAATTCAATTTCAGCTCGGCCTTTCGCGACTCCACCGGCCGGATGTATTTCGGCAGCGTGAAAGGCATGATCAGCTTTAACCCCCGTGAGTTCCGTAAAAATACGGTGGTCCCAGGCGTTTATATAACCGGCTTCCAGGTCGATAACCGCGAACTCCCCATCGGACGCAACGGCTCCCCGCTTCAAAAAGCTATCAGCTTCACCGACAGGGTCACTCTCGATCACAGCCAATCCACGTTCAGCATCGATTTCGCCGCACTGGGCTTCACGGCGCCCGAGACGACCGAATACGCCTATGAAATGGAAGGCCTCGACAAAGACTGGATCTTCCTCAAAAAGAACCGCAAGGCTTACTTCACCGGTCTGGCGCCGGGACACTATACGTTCAAGGTGAAAGCCTCCAACAGCAGCGGCATCTGGGTCGATCACGAAACCCGCCTCGGGATCGATGTCCTCCCGCCGTGGTGGGCGAGCACGGTCGCTTATGGCTGCTATATCCTGGCAGGCCTCCTCCTGGCCTGGTATTTTATCCGCAGCTACCACCGCAGGGTAGAGGAAAAGAATAGAAGAAAGATCGAACAGCTCGAGACGGCCAAGGAAAAAGAGATCCTCAATGCCAAGATAGAATTCTTTACCAATGTCGCACACGAGATCAAAACGCCCCTGACGCTCATCAAGGGA
>DASYSV010000105.1:0-10339 GCA_036010185.1 Puia sp. | reverse complement strand
CTGTTCCTCCAACGAGTCGAATTTTGATTCGCGCCGGATGCGATCGATTGCTTTAAACCGGCCGGCGGAAACAAGCCACGCTAGCGGGTTAGAAGGAATGCCTTTTTCACCCCATTGTTCAAGTGCAGCCTTAAAAGCATCGTGCATGGCGTCTTCGGCAAGATCAAAATCTTTAAGCAAACGAATCAGGGTGGCAAACACCGAGCGCGACCTGGCACGATAAATCTCGCCTACAAGTTGAGGAATATATTCCGGAGTATTGGGCATGTCGATTGTTCAACTCTATAAAGGTAATTAATATACACTTATTCAATCAATTGCATTCCAGACATGTCAGTGCGAACAGGTCTGACCAGTTAGGACGAGACACTCGTAAAAAAAGAGATAAAGCCGGCTAGAATTTGTCTGATCGGCTTTATGACTTGGGTTGATTGGCTCCGCTGATCGCTTCGCGGCACCTGGCGGTGCCAATTTTTTGTATTTGCTTGAAAGTTTTGGCGGCCGTTAAATGTGGATTTTAAATTATGGCCGACCATGCAGGATTCAAACCTTTAAGTTCATGACAATAAAACGCTTGAGGAATTGACGAGATTGACTACTAAATGTATCGAACCAAAAAACCCGCTGCCAGAGCGGGTTTTAAGAAGTGGAGATATAATCGTGACCCGGGCGGGATTCAAACCCACGACCACCTGCTTAGAAGGCAGGAGCTCTATTCAGCTGAGCTACCGGGTCGGTTATCGTATCGTGCCCGCGGCACCCCCGGAAAGCCGGGCGACCGCAGCACCACAAAACAGCCGGCAAAAATAAAAAAAATCCCGCTTCGACCCAAACCCATGCTTTTATTTACCTTCGGCCCACACCAAAGCGAGCCACCCGTATGGATGTAAAAATTGAGGACAGTTGGAAAGAAGCCCTCCGGCAGGAATTTACCAAACCCTACTTCCTACAGATCGTCACCCTGCTGAAAAACGAAAAGATCAGCGGAAAGACGATCTACCCTCCCGGCAGTCTTATTTTCAATGCCTTCAATACCACACCTTTCGATAAGCTAAAAGTCGTCATTCTGGGCCAGGACCCCTATCACGGGCCCGGTCAGGCCCATGGCCTCAGCTTCTCGGTGCCCAAAGGCATCCCCCCGCCTCCTTCACTGATCAATATCTTCAAGGAATTGAACCAGGACGTCGGCATGGCCATCCCGTCACACGGAAATCTTACCCATTGGGCGGAACAGGGCGTTCTCCTCCTCAACGCGTCCCTGACCGTCCGGGCCAACGAGCCCATGAGCCATTCCAAAATAGGTTGGGCCGAATTTACCGATGCCGTCATCAGCAAAGTTTCGGCACTCAAGGAACATACCGTCTTTCTCCTATGGGGCAAGTTCGCACAGGAAAAACAGTCGCTCGTGGATGAAACCAAACACCTCGTCCTGAAGGCCGCTCACCCCTCCCCCTTCTCGGCCGACAAAGGTTTCTTCGGATGCCGGCATTTCTCGAAGGCCAATGCCTGGCTGGCCGGCAACCGCATCGATCCCATCGATTGGTCATTGGGCAATTGAGCAACGATGAACCGCCGCCCCGCCCACCGCAACCGAACCAGCACAACAACCCACCGCTATGGTATCATCACCACCGGATCCCGCGGGGACATCCAACCCTTCGTGGCACTCGCGTTGACGCTCATACGCAGAGGCCGCGACGTCACCATCGTCGCCTCCGAAAATTTTAAAGATTTCGTAGAAGGTTTCGGCATAGCCTTTCGACCCATCACCGGCGACAGCGAGCGGATCATCAATTCACCCGAGGCCCTCAAACTCCTGAAGGGCGGGAATGTATTCAAATTCGTCTACCATCTGCTCAAAATATCGGAGCGATCCGCGCACCAGTCCAACCGCGATATCCTGAACGCCTGCGAACACTTCGATCACCTGATCGTCAGCGTCCTGCCGCTGCCCTACGTCTATTCGATAGCCGAGCGATACCGGAAAAAATGTGCCGTCATCTTTCTTAGTCTCCCGCCCATACCTACCCGCGAATTCCCTTACCAGGCGCTGAACCTTCCCATCCCGTCGTGGCTGAACCGCCTGTCTTACCGGATGGTGGGACTGGCCTATCGAATGACAAGTAAGCAGATCGACAGGTTCCGAATGGGGATCGGCCTTCCACCGGGCAATGTATTGAAAGCGATCCTCGGTTCGGACATACTGGCTATCCTTGCCGAAAGCCGGCACCTCGTACGGCAGCCCGCCGACTGGCCGCCCAATGCACACGTCTCCGGGTTCTTTTATCTTCCGCCATCCGCGGCCGCATCACCCACGCCGCTACTGGAAGACTGGCTCCACGCAGGAACCCAACCGGTCTATATTGGATTCGGCAGTATCCCAATCCCCGATCCCACGCGATTTTACAACGTCCTGCAGGGCGTCCTGGCAAAAAACCGGGTGGTGCTGGCCACGGGATGGTCAGTCCTGGACGACCTACCCCGGCATCCCGGTCTTTTTACGACTAAATACATCGATCACGAGTGGTTGCTGCCGCGCTGCTCCGCCGCCGTCATCCATGGAGGCATCGGTACCGCTGCCGCCGTTTTGAAAAGTGGTATCCCGATCATTGTCGTATCCATCCTGGCCGATCAACCCATCAATGGCAAAATGATCCGAAAGCGGCGACTCGGTTTCCATATCCCGTTTAAAAAATTGACCACCGAAAAGCTGCTGCAGGCCTTAGAGGACGCGCAAGCAGAGGAGATCAAAACCAACTGCCGTTTCATCGCCGAACAGATACGGCTGGAGAATGGTGTCGAAAAAGCAGCCCGCCTCATAGAAGATTATTTCGAAGACGCCTGATTACACCCAATCGTCGGTCCGGATGCGCCAAATAGCGCCCGTTCAATTAAATTGCAGGATGGATTCGCGTAACAAGTCCGTTTTCTGGTCCGTCTTCGGCCGCCTTTGGGCCGTCTGGGTGATCGTCATCTTCGTCCTGACGATGCTGATCTTCCTCATTCCCTTTCTCCTTTTCAGCTATTTTCGGCCCGATCCGCAAAAGACCAGGCGCTGGGCCTCGATCGCACGGGCATGGATGGCCGTCTTTCTACCGCTGGCCGGATGTCCCCTGCGCGTCCGCGGCCGTGAAAAGTTCGTGAAAGGCCAGTCCTATATCGTCACCTGCAATCACAACGCGCTTATCGACGTACCCGTCTCCTATCCCGGCATACCCGGCGGCAACAAAACCATCGCCAAGATCGAAATGGCGAAAATACCCATCTTCGGTATGTTCTACCGCACCGGCAGCGTGCTGGTCGACCGCAGCAGTGAAGCCAGCCGCAAAGACAGTTTTACAAAAATGAAAGAAGTCCTCGACATGGGACTCCATATGTGCATCTATCCCGAAGGCACCCGGAACAAAACGGCCGATCCACTGAAGTCTTTTCACGACGGCGCCTTCCGTCTGTCACTTACCACCGGGAAGGCCATCATCCCCGCCATCATCTTCAATAGCCGGAAGATCATGCCCCCGGACCGGACCTTCTTCCTCCGGCCCTGCCCGCTCTATATCCATTTTCTCGACCCGGTGATGCCCGCACCCGACGAGACCGTCGAAAGTCTCAGACAACGGATCTTCACCGTCATGTGGAACTATTATATGGCCGGCCCGCGGCAAAAGTAATCATCGGATACGCCGGCATCCGGTGGCGCCCGAAGCCCGCGCCCCCCTATTCATTAATAAAATACTTCGTCCTATTGATCTTCAGATCCTGCAGGATCCCCGACTTCGGACTGATCGTGATGCTGAAATAATGGCTATACCCCACCGGTGTCACGTTGATGGACATCTGCCAGCAATGCAGATCGCGCGAGATGCTCATCGTCAGCGACTGCATCTGCGTAGCCTTGAGGTCATAATACCCGCTGAGCATCACCTTCCATTTCTCCGTCAGGTTGAAATCGCCGCTCCAGTTGAGGCTCGACGTGATAGTCGTCGCGAAACCCGAATAGTCGGGCTTCTCGGCATTCTGAAAATTGAAGGCCAGCGAAAGGTTCAACGACCATGGAATATTGAAATCGGCAAATTGCGCGGGATTGTTTCGGATATAATTCAATTGGGCCTGCTGTTCCTCCATGGTCATGGGTATCTGGTTATCCTGCTGCTCCTTCTCTTTTTGCTGAGCCAGTTTGTCGTCCTTCGGCTTGCTCTTGAAGGAGGTGGAGACGGCGAGGTTGCCTGTAGTGATCCGCCCCAGCGAGAACTTCCGGGCCTCCCAGGCATATTTGTTGATGTTGAAACCGAAGCTGTCGGTCTGATAGGGATTGAGCGTCGCCCCGCCGGTGATGTTGATATTTTTGAATAGGGTGCTCCGGAAATAAAGCGTTATCGGGGACAGCTTGAAGGAATCAGCCAGGTAGTTATAGCTGCCGTTGAAACCAAAACCATCGATGATGGTCATCTTTTTGACACCCGATTCCGAAGTATCCGATTTCGACCGGGTCTTGATCTCGATGTGGTTATCCAGTCCGAACGAAATGCCGCCGAAACGCCCCTCACCGAAGGGTCCGTACGTGCTCCCGTCGAAATACGAGACACGCTGGTTATGCGTGATCTTCGGCACCCCCGCCGCCGTATCGTATGGTGTCGTCAGGTTATAGTAATAGGCTCCCGAAAGATCGGGAGAATAACTGAAGCTCATGGTAGGTCGGATGACATGCCGTATGCCCAGCAGCGAGCTGTGCTTGCCGAAATTCTGGAATGTACCGAAGATGGCCGTGCTCAGGCTAAGACTGAACGACATGTTGTTGGCAGTGTAAATGCCCTTTTCGATACCCGTCGTGTCCACTTTGTTGGTGATAGGGTCATAGACGCGGTATAGTTTCCGCGAATAAACCCGGTTCTGCAGGCTGATCCCCGGCGAGACCTGGATGGGTCCTTTTATCGGCAACGCGAGGCTGATGGGGATGCTGTTCTGCGCGCCCCACTGGAAGGTATCGACGATACGCTGCAGGCTGAACAACGAATCGTAAAAACTGGCTGCACCGGTGATCGTAGTGCTGAGTCCCACCCCCAGCTTCTGGTACCATTTCGGCGTGCCGATAAAGGTGGTGCTCGTAAACGGATAAATAGTAGGCGCGGTGAAGGTTAGATTGGGCAGGCTGACATTGACAAGCCGGCTTTCGTTGTTCTGGTTGTGGTTCGCGCTCAGCGTCAGGTTGTATTTGCCGTCCCAGGTCTTCGAATAGGTGATCGAAGAGCTCAGCTGATTCTGATAATTGGCGGTGGGGTTGTTCAGCAGGTATTGATTATACTTCGAGGAGGCGACATTGACATTGGCGCCGAAACTGGTCCCCGGCCGGGCCTTCTGATCCATCTGGTGGGTCCAGTTGAAATTGAAGGTCCGTTGAGTCGTATAGGCATCCTTGCCCGCATCGGCCAGCAGCCGGGTATTCTGCAGCGAGAAGCTCATATTTCCGGCATAATGGTAACGAACTTTATACTCCGGCAGGATATTCACGTTCCACCCCCCATAGGAATACAGGTTCGTACGCACGGTCACATCGAAATTATCGCTCAGCACCTTATAATAACCCAGTCCTTCAAGACCCAGACCTGCCTGGTCACTCGCAGAAAAAGTCGGCGGGAGCAAGCCGGAATGACGGCCCTGCGTCAGCGGGAAAAAGCCGAACGGTAGATAGATGGGAAGAGGCACTCCTTCGAACTCCGGATGGATCGGTCCCGTGATCGCGAATTTCTTGTTGATCATCTTCATCTTGTTTGTCCGGAAGGCAAAATGCGGCGTATCCAGGTCGCAGGTCGTGAAGACCCCCCTCCAGCCGTAATAGACATCCGGTGTTACCTTCTTCATCTTTTCGGCATGCACGAACATCTCCCCGGAGTTGGTGACGGTACCCTGCGTAAAGGCCTTCCCCGTTTTGATATTGTAAATGATGGAATCCGAGGTCATCGTGTTGTCCGTCTGAACGATCTTGGGAAGCCCCATCGGGTTGCCGGCCGAATCCACGCCGGGTTTTGCCACGACCACGTTCCTGTCCTGGTCATATACGATATGATCGGCCATCAGCTCCGCGTCCTTGTATTTGGCGTCTGCCTTATTATAGAGGATAATGCTGCGGGTGGGGATTATCATGACGATCGAATCCGAGGCCTTATAGCTGATGGGAGCTTCCAGCGTGTCTTTCGACACTTTGTAATCGAGGGTATCGACCCGTTTGCTGGCCAGCATCGAGTCGGCTTCTCGAAGAATGGTATCCCTCGCTCCGGTGACCGATGCCAGTGGCGGCAGGACGGCGCGTGGCAGGGTGGTGTCGCGAGTTGTTATGATTTTGCAAAAACGGGTGCTAGCTAGATAATTTGCTGGGCTGTCGAACGTTACTGAAAATAATAAAGCAGTAAAAAGCAGCACCAGTAAATATTTTGAGCTAATTTTGCGTCCGTTATTCATAAATAGTACAGGATATGCACTTTCCGAAAATTAGCGCATATCCTGCAAAGCGCTAATGTCTGGCCTTCGGCCAACGGACCTCCGGCCCGTTCTGTCGTGTCAAAAATAGCCATAACTCCATTAAGATTATGTGAAGATTGAACCTATTTGGGAAAATAACATAGCTATGATCAAAAAGACGACCACTCTCTTACTTCTTTGTGGAACAGCGTTTGGCTTCACGTCTTTTAACAAATTGCCGACTCCCCGACCGCTAATGATTTCGCCGATTCTTCGCACCATCGTGATCGATCCCGGTCACGGGGGATTCGATCCGGGCACACATGGGCTGCTGGTGAAAGAAAAAGACGTCGCGCTGGGCATTTCGCTGAAATTGGGAAAGGCCCTGCAGCAAGCTTTCCCCGGCATCCGCATCGTTTATACGCGCACGACGGATATCATGCCGGGTAACAAATCCACTATCCAGGAAGGCATTCGCTACCGGGCCGAGCTGGCCAACCGGTCGAACGGCGATCTGTTTATTTGCATTCATTGCAATTCCAATGGCAAAGCAGCGGGCAGCTACCCGGTCCGACACCTTGTCCGATACCGGATCATAGGAAAAGGCCGGCATAAACGAAGTGTTCCTGTGTATGCTACCGCCTGGGTAAAAAATATGACGCACGGGACCACCACTTATATCTGGAAGGCCGATCGCAATGAAAAAAAGGGTGCGGCGGTGGATGCAGAGCTCCGCAACGGCGAGAATATGGGTGATAGCACGGGCACCGCCTTTGACTTCAGCACCCCCGAAGCGATGATGCGGGCACAGCTGTATGAGAAAAAATATTTTGCGAACAGCGCCCTATTCGGTACCCTTGTCGAAGATGAGTTCGCCCGGACGGGCCGCCGGAGCTATGGTGTTCAGCAACGTCCCGTGGGTATCGGGGTGCTGGAGGCGACGGGGATGCCCAGCGTGCTCATAGAAACCGGTTATTTGACCAATCGCGACGAAGAAAGGTACCTTGCCAGCAATAAGGGCCAGAATGAAGTCGCCCGGGATATCGTAAACGCATTAAAACGTTATCGCTCCCTTGCGGCTAACCAATAAAGTAGCCGCGGTCGCGATACCATTATTCAATTTTGGAATGGGCCTGTGGCCCATTCTGCAGAAGAAGATCCAGAGTGAATGACCATGTTTAAACTATCTACAATGACCTTGTTGGGCGCACTTGTCTGCGCCCTGACCTCCTTTCAGGCAGGCGGCCCCCGGCCGCCCCAGCGGCAGGCTCTCCGTACCATTGTCATCGATCCCGGCCACGGCGGATTCGACACCGGCACCAGGGGTCTCTTCTCCTCCGAAAAAGACGTAGCGCTCTCCATCTCGCTCAAGCTGGGGCAGATGATCGCGGAAACCTGGCCCGACACCAAAATAGTCTTTACACGAACGACAGACGTGATGCCCGGCGGAGGCTCTACCATCGCCTCCGGTCTCAACTACAGGGCCGACCTGGCCAACCGCAGCAGGGGCGACCTTTTCATCGCCGTGCATTGCGACAACGACGGTCATCCCGCCGGACCTTTCGAAGTTCACCGGATCATCGGACACAAATGGGTCGGCAAGAAACGTAGACACCGGGTACCCATCTACGAGACCTACGAGGGACATCATACGAGAAAAGGCACCGAAACCTTCATCTGGAAGGCGGACCGCAGCGGCTTCAAAGGCAGCGCGATCAACGAGCGGGGCGCGGGCGAACTCTCCGACAGCTCGGGTGAGACCAACTCCGACAGCGCAGCCTTCGACATGAACTCCCCCGAAGCCATGGTGCGCGCGAGACTCTACGAACAAAAATATTTCGGCAATAGCGCCCTCTTCGCGACCCT
The DNA here is from genome assembly GCA_036010185.1 of Puia sp. Classification (GTDB taxonomy): domain Bacteria; phylum Bacteroidota; class Bacteroidia; order Chitinophagales; family Chitinophagaceae; genus Puia. The sequence goes on along the minus strand of DASYSV010000105.1, from coordinate 2,020 downwards.
GGTAGAAGATGAATTCTCCAAAGCCGGACGCGCCAGCGAAGGCGTCTTTCAACGCGACGAAGGTATCCGCGTGCTGCAGGCCACGGGCATGCCCAGCGTGCTCATCGAAACGGGCTTCCTGTCGAATGTAGACGAAGAAAAATACCTCAATAGCGAAGAAGGTCAGGAAGAGGTGGCCCGCAATATCCTCGATGCATTAAAACGGTATAAGGCTACCCTCGAGGGCCATCCGATAAGCGTCACCGAACTCCCCTCCGGCACCCGCGGAACATCCAGCCGGTAACGATCGGCCCACCGCCCACATCACACGTGTCGACAATCGATCGACCCGCCACAGTTTAACGTTGTCTTCTGCCGTAATGACGGCAATTTTCCTACATTTGTAGATTAGAGGCCCGTTTGAATGGCTAAACCTTAATGCATGACCAAAATTTCCAATGAAACAAAGATCGGCGTGTTGGCCGTCGTTGCCCTGGCCGCCCTGATCCTCGGTTTTAATTTTCTCAAAGGCAGCAGCCTGTTCAAGAATACCAAACACCTCTATGCCGTCTTCGACAACGTAGAAGGGCTGGAGGTCTCCAACGCCGTACAGATCGACGGTCTGACCATCGGCAGCATCAGCGCCATCAATGAATCCGACAAAGACCTCTCCAATGGTATCGTCGTTACCATCACGCTGAAAAAAGACGTCCACATCCCTAAGAATTCCATCGGGGAGATCAATTCGGGTTTTATCGCGGCAGCGACCATCGTCATCCGGCGCGGGGACGAAACCCAATACCTTGTCAACGGCGATACCCTGCGGACGATGCAAAAAGCCAATCTTTTCGCCCAGGTACAATCCAGCGTCAACCCCGTCATCCTCAAACTGGGCGGTACCCTGACCTCGCTGGACTCGCTGATCGAGGTCGTAGGGACGATGTTCGACCCACGGCTGAAGAACAATTTCAGCGCCATCATCGCCAATATGGCGGTGACCTCCGCGGAGCTCCAGCGAATGCTCAACACCCAGACGGGCGCCATCGCGCAGTCGCTGAAGAATATGAATGAATTCACGGCCAATCTGGCCAAAAACAACGACCATATCACCCATACCCTCGATAATCTCGAAAAGGCAAGCGACAGCCTGGCCGCTTCCAAAATCCCACAAACCGTGGAAAGCCTGCGGACCACCATGGGCGATCTTCGCGCCGCCATCGATAAGGTCAACAGCCCCAACGGCACGCTGGGACTGCTCATCAACGACAAAGGTCTCTATCAGAATATGGTCAATACCACCCGCAGTCTCAATATCCTTCTCGACGATCTGCGGGCCCATCCCAAACGCTATGTGAATATTTCCGTATTCGGGAAAAAGGACAAGAACGGCTACCTGACTGCCCCCCTGGACTCAACTGCGTCCAAACCCGGTAATAAATGAGGAGAAGCATCCGTATTTTAATAGCCAGCCTGCTGGCCCTTTTTCTGGCAGGCCAAACCGCCCGGGCACAAATGGGAGAGGTAAGATTCGGCCCCCCGGGTAACGATAGCGTGAAGGTCATCCACATCCTCAGCGATGACAAATACCATTTCAACCAGATCGATTCGGTCAACTCGAGCACCACCCTCGTAGGCAATGTCGGCATCCGCCAGGAAAAGACCACCATCTATTGCGACAGCCTCATCATGTACCCGCATCTGAATTACATCGAATGTTTCGGAAAAGTGCACATCAACGACAACGATTCGGTGAATATCTACTCGGATTACATGAAATACATGGTGGACACAAAACTGGTCTATTTCCAGAAAAATGTCAAACTCACGGACGGTAAAGGCGTCCTCACTACCGAAGACCTCAACTACGATCTCAACCAGCATGTGGGCACCTATACCAATGGCGGCCGCATCGTCAATAAGGAATCCGTCCTTACCAGCCAGCGCGGTGTCTATTACGAGGACACGAAAGACATCCATTTCTATGACAATGTCGTTCTTCGCGATCCTCAATACGATCTTTCCGCAGACTCACTGCTGTACA
>DASYSV010000460.1:0-5286 GCA_036010185.1 Puia sp. | reverse complement strand
CCGATATTTTCGATGGTGCAGAAAGCCAGCATGCGTTTGACATCCCGGTGGACCGCGGCGTTCAGTATCCCATACAGGGCCGTAAGCAGCGATAGCACTAAGATGGCTTCGCCGGCCACCAGCAACCCCGAATGGAGGAAGGTGATCATACGCAGGATACCATATATTCCCAGTTTGACGATCACACCCGACATAGCGCCCGATACATGCGAGGGCGCCGCCGGATGCGCGTGGGGCAGCCAGGTATGCAAAGGGATAAACCCGGCTTTGATGCCAAAGCCAACGAAAAAAAGCAGGAAGACCCAATCAGGATCATGTTGCGAAAAATACGTGCTGATGGAAGCAAAGTCGAAAGAGCCTTCGCTGCTATAGATGGCGATAAACGCGATGGAGAGAAGAGCCACCCCGAGATGCATCTGGACCAGGTAATTGATCCCCGCTTTCAGTGTCCCGGGGTTCCAATGCTCGAACACCACGAGAAGAAAGGACGAGATAGACATGATCTCCCAGGCAATCAAAAAGGCCAGCCCATGCTGGAGTACACAAACGGCTAGCATGGATGTCTGGAAGAAGATAAAATAGATCCAGTGGAGCATAAGAAGGGTCCTTTGCTCCGCGTATTTTTGCAGATAGCCTGCGCCGTATAAGGCACTGTTGATGCAGGTGAGGTTGATGATAAGCATAAACCACGCAGAAAGGGGGTCGATCCGGACGGGGACGGTTCCAAACGGAAAGGGCAGGGAAAACCCTGCTTCGATGGTCTTGTGGCCGAGTAAAGCCTGCAAGGCCGGCACCGAAGTTGCCGTTGCTATGCAAAGTACTGCCCCAAAACCTGCGATGGATACTTTCCCTGTCTTCATTTTTTTATCCAGAATTTTAGGAAATTGTTCAGGCCTGTTCGGATCAGTTCATATCCCGGAGGGATCTCCTCGTTCCAACTGCAATAGGTGACCACCCTTGTGCCGGCGGGCATCATCTTCAACTGGCTGTATAAATACTTGCTATAGTAATCGTACAATCCGGGATCATAGGCGATGCTGTCGTCGATCTTGTCGGTATGTACAAGGTGCTCGAAAAAAGAATTATAGAAATAAAAGTGATCGAATTGCGTCAGGTCAAGCCGGGTAAAATCTTTATGGACAAACTGGACGCGGGTCATTCCGGATCGTTCCGCGGCATGCCGGGCGTGGTCAACCAGGTTTTTCCGCTGTTCGACCCCATAAAAAAACGCGTCAGACTGGTAATAGGAGCCGGCCAGACAGAACTTCCCGCTACCGCTCCCGATGTCCAGGATCTTCGCGCCTTTATTCGCTGCCAGGAATGCCGCGGCCTTCTCGATGACGGAAAGTGGCGACCAGTGCATGGCATCCAATTGCTGCACCGGGCGTGGGTAGAGCTGGCGAAAGTTCTCCTCACTCTCGAAAAAATGGGCAAGACTGCCTGAAGCGGGAACAAAGTACATAGGTCGGGAATTAAGTCTTTACCCAGAATGTTAAGAATAAATCCGGATGTTCTTCAACGATGTGAAAGCCCGGTGGCATATTAACGCCCAGCACATGATAGGTGACAACCCGCGTGCCGGCGGGCATTTCATGAAGTTTTCTAATCAGGTTGCGGTTGTAGTAATGATATAGTTCGGGCAGGCATGGAACACTGTCGTCGATCTTTATCGTATCGTTCAGGTTTTCATAAAAAGAATTGAAAAAATAGAAATGGTCATACAATTTGAAATCCAGTTGGGTAAGGTTACCATGGATAAAATGGACATTGCGCAGGGCGAGAAGGGACCGGGCCGATTCCGCATGATCTACCAGGTGTTTTCGCTGTTCAATGCCGAAAAATTGCGCCCGGGGTTGGAAGTAAGCTCCTGCCAGACAGAATTTACCCACTCCGCTGCCGATATCCAAAATTTTGGCCCCTGTATGAGAAGCCAGAAAACGGCTCGCCAGTCTCGCAATCCGCAAAGGTGTCCAATGCAGGGAGGCCAGCGCTTGAATGGGTTCAGGGTAGACATCATTTAAACGCATATCGGAACTGAACCATCGAGCTTGTGAGCCCACAGCTCCCTGAAATTCAATCCCTTTATGGTCTCGGGTAATGTATAGGTCTGTGCTCGCGCCCGTAGAAATCTCCATCGTGCAAATTTATTCCGCATCCGAGAGCCGTACAATGCAATTTTGTCAATAAAAAAAGTGACTTTTATCATTTTTAATCCCCTAACTTTGAAATACTTATGAGCCTTGGTGGATTATTCCCGATCGATAAATGGGATTTCAAGAGCCAGTCTGTCCTGAGAAATCTTCCGGAAGAAGATTATGCTTTGTTAATTGCTAATCAAAGCGTGCAGACCTATCGTAAAGGGGAAATTATCTTTAGGGAAGGTTCACTGCCCGCCGGGATCTTCTATATCAAAAGCGGTAAGGTGAAAAAATATAAGGCTGTCGAAGGAAAGGGTGAGCAGATCATCTACGTCGCCAATACGGGTGAACTGCTAGGGTATCATGCGGTACTGTCACAAGAACGTTTTCCGGATTCCGCCGCAACCCTGGAAGAAAGCGTGATCGGATTCATTCCCAAAGAAGACTTCCTGGAGGTGGTGGCACAATCGACCATTCTGAGCGGACGGTTATTGAAAACGCTCAGCCACGAGTTCACGGTTTTTGCCAATGGTATGGCCCTGTTCGGCCAACGATCGGTCCGGGAGCGGTTGGCCTTGCAACTCATCGTACTCCGGGAGAAATACAAACTGAATTTTCAACCGGGTATGCCTGTGGTGATCGACCTTTCCCGCGAGGACCTGGCGAACCTGGTCGGCGCTGTCCGCGAGAATGTGGTCAGGATCCTTTCGGAATTCAAAGAGGAAGGCATCATCGAGACCAGGGGAAGAAAGATCCTCGTAAAGGATGTTCTAAAGCTCATCAAGATCGCTGATTATAAATAGAGGGGTCTTCCAGGATTGCTCCTTACCCTTTTTGACCCGGCACAGTCTCCGGCGCCAATCGTAATTCATCACTTTTCCGGCCAAACTATCGCCTATGCGGCCAAACAGATAGGCCAGGTCTTTGACGTCCGTGCTGGCCCAGAGCAGGTGCTGTGGCCGGGCGCCCGCTAGGGAACGTACGAATGCTTTGAATTAAAGGCGAAAATCGTTAGATCTGCGTTCCCTTTTCGACTTCGCTTGAAGATTTTATTCGTTCCTAACCTTAATTGGCGCGGTTTCGCTCACGTTTATTCTCCGCAAATCAGGATTGTGGGGTTCACGCTGAATGCCGATGAAAAAAAATACGAAGGATGCTTGAGGCGGGTGCGCGGGCGGTTCTGCTAAAGAGCGTCGAGCCAGAGCAGTTGAAGGAGGCAATGTTGCGTGTGCTGGAAGACGGGTTCGGTCCGGAGGGTCAATGCGATCGTTTTTAATGGGATGTCTCTAGGGGCGGGTGAATAATTTCCATATATTTTCAAACAGAGGTATCTGCGTGCAATATTCGATGGAGCACAGTGCTATCTTCCGGAGCAAATGCCCAGCCCCGCATTCATTCACGTCGCGCTTGTTGGCGACCATGCCCTTAATCTTCACGCGCTGGCTTTCCTGTTGAGAGAGCAGCGCGGTTTTCGCGTCGTTTCGATCAGCAGGGATGTCACTCAGTTGAGGGGCAGCCTGGAGTTCGCGGGCAAAGAATTTCATCCGCATGTCGTTCTCATTGATACCAATTTTGATCTCCATCGGGCCGGGGTGATCATTTCCTTTCTTGGAAGATCACACCCGGAAATCCGCGTAGCCGCTTTAGGGTTGACAAATGACCGGCGGGCGATCCGCTGTCTGCTGCAGATGGGCTTGCACGGGTATATCGCCAAGAATAGTGATCCGAATAAGCTCGAAAGCATGCTACGGAGACTGGCAGCCGGTGAGGGTGAAACGGATGCAGGGAAAGCTGATATGGCGTCTATGACGTCGGTGCAGGATAGGGGTTCAGTGATCGGGCAGATGCGGGGCAACCTGGCTCCTGAAGGAGAATCCGATGCGGGCGGGTTGTCTGTGCAGGGCTGGCCGGCCGTTACGGTAATGGAACGCCGGTATTTCCGCCTGACTATGGCTGAGGCACCCGAGGAGGATATTCGCCGGTCCATGCGACTTCCGCAGTCGGAGTTCGGACGGCTGGTAGCGGGTATTCACCGGCAATTCGGTGTCAGGTCGAGTCATGGGTTGGTGCTGGCGTTGTACCGGAACCGGTTCATTGTGATGGATGATATTTAGCCGCTGCGAAGGACATTTAGCGGGACTGCTACTATTTGCCCCATAGGAGAAGCAATAAAAAAAGGACGGGGGAGCCCCGGCCTGGATGAAAAGTTGCGTTAGGCTGCCAAGGGTGTGGCGGCTGGGGCTGGTGGTGTTGACTGTAACGAACCGATTTGTTTTTCAATATCGGCGAGCCGCTGGTCGAGCCGATGGGTGCGGCAGTCACACAATCGCTCTTAATCGACAGCTGTTAATTTGCTATAAAGCTCTCGTCCGACGTGTTTGACGGCCAGTTTGATATTTTTGGTGTATTCTGGGTCCTGGAATTCAATATCGACATCTTCGCCAAGGATTTCGGTACCGATATAATTGACACGATAGCGTACCATGGGAAAGTCCGATGCAGCCCCGGGCCAGCAAATAACGAAGGGTGAAAGCAGCCAATTTCGGCCGAATTGCAATGGTGCACTCGCCTTCCCGACGACGACGATACCCCCGTTTAAAGACATACAGGTCTGCCAGGTTGTAAACGTACAATGATTTTAAAAGATCAAATTGAAACCGATTTGGTCGTTTTGCCATGTCATATCCTTTAAACCATATCCTGGTATCTGTATATTTAATGAGGACGTCATCGGGAAGAAGCAGAATGGTTTTTTTCGCTTTCTTCTCAATAGTCCTGTATATGAACAAAAAAGCCAGAAACGGAGTCGGCATCAATAGTATGATAAAGAGGAGGGGATAGACCATGGTGGACGGTGTTCTTTATTCTTGAGTGTGGATAATCCAGTCTGTTTCAAAAGAGCGGAGCGGGATAGTAGTAAAGTTGAATTTGTAGCTCCTGCCGCAATTAGATAACATGGTTTGGGGTAACCATTGAAGAAAATCCGGATGGTACTCGCTCCCGAATTGATTTGATTTTAGGATTATTTCAAAAATCTCTCTCTGGGACAAGCCTTTAAATTCGGAAGGGAAAAGGGAATCTTTGATTTGTGTAATTCTTTGTTTTACTCTTACCAAGCTGAAATACCAGGTGGGCAAATAACATGGTT
>DASYSV010000099.1:0-7509 GCA_036010185.1 Puia sp. | reverse complement strand
TCCGAAAGGCGCCCAGTACTATTCGGATTTTGATCTCGTATACACGAACCATTCCGATTCCGTCGATTTTTCCCGGCGAAAGACGTATGCCAGACCGGATAGCATCATCAAGATCACCGGCGATGTTTTCAATGGCAGTGGCGGAACCGACGAGCCGACCTTCCTACCGTCCGCCTATACGGAAGTGATCGTCAAACAGGTGGACGAGAATATGGCAGCATACGGTTGGACGAAGGTAGACAAGAATGCCAATCCGGATGTCGTCCTCCTGATGAGTGCGTCGAATACTTCCTATATGTACTGGTATTACGATTGGGGTTACTGGGGATGGTATTATCCCGGCTATTATCCCGGCTGGGGTTGGTACTATCCCGGTTATTATCCCCCCTATGTATCGACATATACTACCGGAACATTGCTGATCCAGATGACCGACCAACAGCAAGTGGTCAATCCCACTTCCGGAACGACCGCCAATGTTCCCGTGATCTGGGTCTGTGTGCTCAACGGATTGGTAGACGGCAGTACTGCCGACGTGGCTGCCAGGGTGCAGACCAACCTCAATCAGGCTTTTGTACAATCCCCTTACTTAAAACATTAAAAAAAGATTTATGAAAACAGCAATTATCGTCTCGCTAATGGCAATCGGCCCGGTTTGCGGCTTTGCACAGGGGAACTTTATGATCTCCTATCCCATCTCTTTCCCGATGGGCAACATGCACGACTATATCGGCAACACCAGTTTCCGGGGCATCAGCCTGGAATTCAACAAAAAGGTAGCGCCCAATCAGACCGTCGGCATCGAAACCGGATGGAATGTCTTTTATCAGCATGTCGATCAGAAAGTATATACGGAGGGCTCGTCTTCCATTAGCGGTGTGCAATACCGGTATACCAATTCTGTACCCATCATTGCCGGCGGCAAATACTATTTCGAGGGGCATGGTCATATACATCCTTATGCGGGTGTCGGATTGGGGACCCTGTATGTGAGCCGTACTACCGACTTCGGGATCTTTAGGATTGAAAGCGATGCCTGGCAATTTTGCATACGTCCCGAACTCGGCATCGATGCGAAGATCGGACCGGCGGAATCATTGTTTGTCGGCGCTAAATACTATTGGGCCTTCAATGGCGGAGACCTGGATGCGCAACCCTACGTATCGATCAACATAGGGTTTAAATTTACGAATCTGTGAAGAAGGGTGTAAATGTGAGAGGCCGGGCCCTTCGGGCCCGGCCTCTGTCTTATTTGATCTCCATCAACGTGCCGTCCGGCTTGTAATATAAGCTCTTCACCTTATTGCCATCCGTTGCGATAATTTCATAATATTCTTCCATGGAATTGGAGTCTAAGTTCTTGAAATATTTTTTCGAGACGACCTTCCATCCGGGATGAGAGGCGCCGAGATTTTGAACGGAGGTCTTCACTGCATCGGGTACGTGCTCGACCGTATTCTCCTGTTTGCTGCGAATGAGCCTTCCGTCGGCCTCGAAAAGTCCATAGTACTGGAGGTCTTCGTTCTTGAAGCTGATCGTATAGTAATCGATCTGATCGCCGTGCGAAAAATTGTCGTCCTTCGAGACGCTCCACCCCCTGGCGACTGCATCCGCAGGCGCCTTATAATATTTCACGGCATGGGCATTGGGAAAATGCGCATTCAGGGAATCGATCACCTGTTGCGGCGTCATTTGCTTGCTGATCTGCTTGGACGCCTTGATGATTACGGCCTCATCCTGGGAGTGAGCGGAGAGGCCCAGGGATGTACACGCGGCGATAAATAGTAAAGTCCTCATATTTGTTTGTTTTTGCCTATGACACACAGGAAAGGTATCTTCCGCCAATTCCGACGAAAAAGAGGCACGGCAGGGTGGCCGGGGAGGACCCGGTGAGAGGCGGCGGATGACCCCGGGAACGCCGGAAAATGAACCCCGCCAGGCGAGAGACGGCATCGGATGACCCGGGGGCCGCGAAGGGAAAGGGCGGGCACGGCGATCACAACCCAAACCGGTATTGCAGCCCCCCGATGAACTGCATCCTCGATCCGAGAAAGCCATATTCGGCCCGGATCATCCAGCTTTTGTTGATCTGGAACTGGCTGCCGATGATGAAATTCCACATGTGCTTTTGTTTCTTTTCCAGCGAATACTGGACAGTAGAATTGCCGGCATTGGTGACGGCGGTGGAGGCAGCATCCAGCATCTCACCTGCCCTCATCAGCGCAGCATTGGCCGTATTGTATTTGGCTACATTGACCGGGTTCTTTTGCCCGGCGGGAGTGAGGTTTGCCCACCATGCGTCTACATTCTCCTGGCTGGCGGCCACTTTCATATATCCTGTATCCAGCTTGCTCTGCCATTGGTCGGTGGGGAACAGCTGCGAGGTAGACAGGGACCCGCTGGTGCCGCTGTTGATCTTGACCCGGAATCCTCCTACCCACACGGCCAGCGACTGTTCCGCCTTCCGAAAGCTGAAATTCTTTCCCAGCCTGGGCCCGAAATTGAAGACGAAGGCGGGTTTATCGAGCGCGTCGACATCACTCCACGAGAAATTGAAATCGAGTACTACAAAATACCCGCCGATGCCAAAAGTTGGCGTGACTCCGAAGCCAACGGTGGTCGCATTGAAATTTGCCTTCGTATTGAAGTCGAGGATCTTATGGAAGCCCGCGCTGTCCGGGACCCAGAGACCGCAATTCACGGCCGTGCTGGTCCTGGATTGGGCGAAGATCGCATAGACATTCAGGAAGGGGAACAACCAGAAGTCGGGCCGTATATTGACCCCGTTGCTGGTCGCCTGCGCGCCGTCAAACCGGATGATCTCATCGAGCTGATATTTCGGACCGTTGTTAAACCCCACCTGGAGATTATTGATCAGGATGTCGGATTGCTGCCATAGATATTGGACGCTGAGACCGGCAGAATAGGGGAGGTTATACCCCTTACTGATCACCTTCTGTCCCCAGATGGGCAGGAGATAGGGATATTCCGTCTTTTTCAGACTGTCGATGAGGGCCTCATGTTTTTGGCCGACCACCTTATCGGTAGTGTACTGCCCGAATATCGAAAGAGAGCCACACAAAAAGCAGATGGCAAAAGCGGTTTTGCAAAGCATGGTAACCTGATTTTATGAGACGGTATCCTTACTATTCGACACGGACGGGCGGATGGCGCCGCCGTTTTTAGCCGTTAAATATGCCAAATAATGCAAGGGGGTTGGCGGTCCCGCAACTTTTATGGTGTCATAAGGCTGAAATAGATTCCTCAACTATTAAATGCTCTTGATATGTGCCTAAAACTGCGCGCTACTCTTGCATTGCTTTTTCTGTTTAGTCTTTCAAGATCCTTCGCCCAGGACCAATCCACCGACACCAGCCTCATAAAGACCTTCGAGATCTATGGATTCGCCATGGCGGATTTCGGTTATAATACCAAACAGATCAATCCGGCCTGGTTTGATGCGTTGAGGGTCACCAGGCTGCCCACCTATAAGAACCAATACGCCCCTGACGGGACTTTTTATGCCAGCATACGCCAGACACGTTTTGGTGTCCGTGGATGGACGCCGACACCCATAGGCAATCTGAAAGCGGTGTTCGAATTCGACATGTTCGGTGTAGGAGGGGATGAAGGACAGACAACGATGCGGCCGCGGCATATGTACGGAGAGTTGGGCCGGTTCCTGCTCGGCCAGACAAACACGCCTTTCATGGATGGCGATGTCTTTCCCAACACGGTTGAATACTGGGGACCTACCGGCATCGTATTCTTCCGGAATATCCAGCTGCGGTTCGCGGCCATGCAGGGCGATAACGAATTGTTCTTTGCCCTGGAACGCCCCGGCGCAAGCGCCGATGCAGGGACGGAAGCCGGAAGGATCGAGCTGGACAGCATCGTGCCGAAACTCGAGCTCCCCGATGTATCGGCGCATTATAAAAAGAGCGGCTCATGGGGGCATATACAGATCGCCGGTATGCTGAGGGACATCAAGTGGAAGGACATCCACGAATCGGGAGGATATGATCTCAGCGGCAGCGTCCTTGGGTGGGGGCTGCATTTGAGCACGGTGCTCAACCTCGGAAAGATGAATGTATTCAGGGGCTCCATCGTACATGGCGAAGGTGTGGAGAACTATATGAATGATGCACCCTTCGACGTAGGCGTCGAAGTGGATTCCACGGATCCGCAAAAACCATTGAAGGGCAAAGCGCTGCCTGTCACCGGGTGGAGCGCCTATCTAGAGCATAACTGGTCGCCCGTTTGGCAGACGGTCATCGGTTATTCAGCTACGCATATCGAAAATACGACGCAGGGGTCTACCACCGCCTATAAGGACGGACAGTATGGGACCATCACGATGGTGGCCACCCCCTTCACGAATTTCATGGCAGCAGTGGAAGCGGAATATGGCAAGCGTGCCAATTTCGGAAATGATTTTACGTCGGATGCGCTCAAAATCCAGGTTTCGTTCAAGTACACGTTCTCACAATCCTTTTATTCACGCAGGAAATAAATTCTCCCGAATCAAAAAATTTGAAGTATGAAATACGCATCTCTTTTATCGAGGAAGCTGGCAGTCCTGATGCTGCCCCTGCTGGGTCCGCTAATGGTCCTCAAGACCAACGCTCAGGGAGTTGCATTGAGCAAACAAGCCATCCAGTCGGCGTTGGATGAGGCTTACAACCAGTTCAAGGATCTCAGAGAAGGGAAAAATGCGGATTATATCAAAGAGCTTGCGCAGGTGGATCCGAACATCTTCGGCATCGCGCTGGTCACCACTGACGGCACCGTCTATACGAAAGGCGACATCGGTTCCATGGTGTCTATCCAGAGCGTCTCCAAAGTATTCACCATGGCGAAGAATATCGATCTGTTGGGACCTAAGGCGATACAGGATAAGATCGGCGTCGACGCGACGGGTCTGCCGTTCAATTCCATCGTTGCCGTCGAAGAGCACAGGGGTAAAGAGATCAACCCCCTCGTCAACCCGGGCGCTATCGCATCCACCAGCCTGATGCCGGGGGATGATTCCGCGGCCAAATGGGCAAGCGTCGTACAGGTGGAGAGCGATTTTGCCGGCCGTCCGCTGGGGCTCAACTGGCCCGTTTATGTCAGCGAGGCGGGCGACAATCTGAGGAACCAGGCCATCGCGCATTTGCTATTTGCCTATGGCAGGATGTATTTCGATCCCGTGCAGGCGACAGACATCTATACCAAACAATGCGCCCTCAATGTCTCGGCAAAAGACCTGGCCGAGATGGCGGCCACGCTGGCCAATGGCGGCATCAACCCGGTGACGAAAAAACGCTGTGTCGGCCCGCAGACCACAGCTTATACCCTGGCAGTAATGGCCACTGCGGGGTTATATGATGACAGCGGCATCTGGTTATATAATTCCGGGCTTCCGGCAAAGAGCGGTGTTGGCGGCGGCTTATTGGCCGTCTGTCCGGGCAAATTCGGGATCGCCGTCGTATCGCCGCCCCTCGATCAGGCAGGTAATAGCGTCAAGGCCCAAAGAGTGATCCAGTATGTAGTCGAAAAACTCAAAGTCAATCCTTATCTCGTTCAACCCAGATGATCAGGGTTTATCTCTGAAATTAAATTAAATAGTTGACCCGATGGATCATAGCAACGGAATACGTTCGATAAGCCTTTTTATTTTGTTATTGACGGTGTACCGGGTTTCCTTCGCGCAGGTGGATCAAACCACGAGCACGCGCGATTCGACGGGTTATACCAGGAGCGAAAGGGAAACCTTCCCCAATACCGCTGCCGGAGAGCTGACGCCGGGGCGAGGGTTCAACCTGGTGAAGACTGAAAAGGGTAGTCTCAACGTCAGCATCTATGCTATCGTCCGCTATCTGAACCAGCTGCCCGGCAACCAGACATGGTATGACCACCTGGGAAGACAACAGAACTTTGTCGGCAGGAACGACTTTTACTGGCACAGGACCATGATCTGGTTCACCGGATTCGTGCTGACGCCCAGGCTAACGTATACGGCCACCGTATGGACCATCATGACGACGCAGCAGACCCTCGTCTATGGCAACCTCCAGTATGCCGTGAATAAATACATCAATCTCGGCATGGGGATCATGCCGAATATTTCGGTCCGGTCGATGCAGGGGCCCTTCCCCTTTTATTCATCTACCGACCGGACCATGGGCGAAGAGAGCCTACGGGCAGGGTTTACCAACGGGTTCTTTGTCCGTGGCCAGGTGGTTCCTCGTCTCACCTATATCCTGATGCTGGGCGACAACCTCAGCACACTGGGAGTAGCCGCGGCCAATCTCACGCGGACATTGTCGAAAGGAGCCGGACTGGTCTGGATGCCCAGCACCGGGGAATTCGGACAGCGTGGGGGAATCATGGATTTCGAACACCACGACAAAGTCGCCACGCGTTTTGGCGTCAACTATACGTATGACAGGGACAGCCGGTTCAACGATATGAGTAACCCGTCGCCCGATAATGTGCAGGTCAGGATGACCGACGGGGTTCTTTTCTTCCAGACCGGTGCGCTCGCGGATGGGGTTACCGTGCAGGATGCTACCTATCAGATGCTCGCCGTCGATGCCGGTCTGAAATATAAAGGGTTTCAAGTGCAGCTGGAAGGATACGACCGGTGGCTTACGGATTTCAATGCGGATGGACCGGTGCCGGTAAGCTCGCTGCACGACATAGGCTATAGCGTACAGCTTAACCAGATGGTGGTTCCGAAAACGCTCGGCATCTATGCGATACATTCCTATTTTTTCGATGCCTTCAACCGGCACCCCTGGGAGGTGGGCGGGGGGTTCAATTTCTATCCCAAACAAAGCAGGAGCTGGAGGATCAATGCGCAGGTGCATCATGTCTATAAATCCTCGGCCGGCGGAACCTTCGGGTTATACAATGCGGGTCAGACCGGCACGACGATCACGATAGGAAGCGATATACTACTTTGATCAAATCTGAAAGCTATGAGGCGATTGTTATTTTCCGTTATGATGATCCTTGCAGCGATAATGACGTCTGCGCAGGGCGATACTTCCTGGTTCTATGACTCGCATTTCCATCTGACCAATTATATCCAGGAGGGGATCACACCCCAGCAAATGCTCGGGATCATGGGCGGAAAGGTAGGCAGGTCAACCTTATTCGGAATCCCTTTGCAGCAAACCTGGGCCTATGGAAACAGCGGGGATTTCGCTCCCAATTATTACCTCGCGAGCGATGCGCCTTTGTACTATTATTCATTTACCGATGCCTATATCGCAATGGCCTGGCGATCCCTGACGCGCGAACAGCAATTGCGGTTCGACCCCATGATCACCGGCTTCAATCCTGCCGATATGTATGCGGCCGATCATATCCGTCGGGTGTTAACCGTATTTCCCGGTGTTTTTGAAGGTATCGGCGAGTTCACCATTCACAAGGAATTCGTCTCCTCGAAAGTGGCGGGGGAAAAGGCGAGTCTTATCAATCCGGCGCTGGACCGTATCCTGGATTTCGCCGGCGAGGCCG
>DASYSV010000073.1:0-3549 GCA_036010185.1 Puia sp. | reverse complement strand
ATTCATGAGATTGCGTGACGATCCGAAACAGACCAGCAGGATCGCCAGTTGCCAGGGATGTGCGGCCAGCCCGATACAGCAAAGCAGGACATTGAACAGGACCGCCCCGATCATCATGACCTGTCTGCTGTCATAACGGCTCAGCAGATAGCTGGTGAGCGGCAGCGTGCCCATCAAACCTATCGGTAATGCGAACAGGACGGCCCCGAGCTGGGCCTCGTTCAAATGAAGTTGCTGTTGGAGCGTCGGGATACGGGATGCCCACGTGCTGAACCCAAACCCCGATACAAAGAAAAAGATCGTCACCATGATCCGGATCCTCGCAGGATCCGATTGCCTGCCGGCCATGCTTGCCGTTCGGCAAATATACGCCGTCCCCCGCCCCGGTCAATTAAAATCGTTCTTCAGCCGGATATACTTGTTCAGGTCTTCGGAGACGAAACCCTTCGCCTTCATCTTCGCCACATAGTCCGCATCCACGCCCGTAGCCTTCAGCGAGGTCAGCGTATGTACCGGGATATGGTCGAAACCCAGCTTCTTGAACCCATTGACGAATTCCGGCGTGACATTCATCGCCTTCAGCGAGCTCAGCTCGCGGGCGCTCAGATCGGTGTACCCGATGTCGCGGAAGCTCTTGATGAACTCGGGTGTGATATTCATCGCCTTCAGGCTGGTCAGCTCGCGCACATTGAGGTCCTTGAATCCCATTTCACGGTAGCTCTTGATAAATTCGGGGGTCACGTTCATCGCCTTGAGACTGGTCAGCTCGTGAACGGGGATATTGGTATAGCCGGCATCCTGAAGACCCCTGATGAATTCCGGTGTCACATGCATGGCATACAGCGAGGTCACGTCATGCCGTGTCAGGTTGGTATAACCTGCCTTGCGCAGCCCTTCGACATAACCGCTGTCGATATTCATCGCCTTGTAGCTGATCACCTCATGGACGGGGATGGGGGTATTGTCACTGTTGCGTCCAAGCGACCGGATATAGGCCCTGTCGACTTTCATGGCGCGCAAAGACATCAGTTCATGGATGCTCAGATGGTCATAGCCCGCTGATTTCATCTCGTCGACATAAGCACGATCGATATTCATGGCCTTTAATGAGATCAGGTTCCTGGGATTGTCGGCGTCTTCAAAACCCGATCCGCGCCAGTTATCGATGAAAGCCTTATCGATCTTCATCGCCGCGAAACTGATCAGGTCGTGCTGACTGATATGCGGATACCCGCTATGCGTGAGCATATTGACGTAGTCCTTTTTGATGTCCAGGGTAAAATAGGCGAATTGACGCCGGTCATCCACATCCTCGACACCCATTTGTTTGATCGCAGCCAGATACCCTTCATCGGGCGTGTACTTGAAATGCCCGAAACCTTCCTGCCCGTCGAATTGACCCTTGAAGGAGATGGTCCCGGCCTCACGCACCAGCTTGAATTCGACATTGCCCTGACCGGGGAAAGGATTGATATCTTTTTTATCCACGCTGAAAGTGCTGTTCCAGTTATGATTATCATCTCCCGATCTGAGTTCGATGCGCATCTTGTCCTTATCCTTTTCATCAGATAACGTGGCAAACCAGGCCCCTTCGCGAAGTCCCGTATCGGCCATCATATCCATATGAGACAGATCGAAATGAGAACCATCGATCTTCGAAAAAATCTTAGCCTTGATGTCCATATTCATATTGATCGAAGGATCGAATTTGAAATGCACCTGGTTATCCTTGAGCATTTTCAGCTGTATCTTCTCCGCCTGCACCAGTTGCTCATCGAGATGTATTTGGGGGTTTTTGAAAAGCAGCTGCAAGGAAGCCTGTGTGGCGGCCGCCAGCTTGAAATTCAGATGGGCCAGATCATAGGCATTCTGTCCGGCGGAATACGCTTTCAGCATCTGATAGTCGTCCTCATTGTAATAGTGGTGATCCGGCGAAGAATCACTGTTGCCCGAACCTTCACTCGAAGATGCATTGCCGGATGCCGGCCGGATGGTCGTGTCCCCAAATGCCGAGGCGACCTTCGCTGCCAGGAGCTTCAGCGGGTTGGCCGTCAGGGCCGGTCCGTCCTGGTTTGCTGTAGTGCCGGAATGCCCGGGCGCGGAGGATCGCACCGTTGCGGCAAGTGCGGCGGGCTTGTTCAGCGCGCACATCAGCACGCTGAGGACGGGCAGGAGAAAAAAGTATTTCCAAACCGTATGAAGAGAGGAACGTTTACTATTCATCATAACGATACGTCTTTTAAGGAGTGATTGATTGTAATTGTTGGTAATGCTGAAAGGCAGATGAGGGGCAGATACCCTGAGCAAACTCAGCTGGTAGGCCGACCGCTCTACGTCCCGGTGCAGCAACACCGATGCGTCGGTGAGGAATTCGAGATTGTTCTCCACTTCCCTGCGATACCACCATACGAAGGGGTTGAACCATTGGAGAACGAGGGCGATCTCCGCCAGCAGGATATCCAGCGTATGCCGGCCGCTGACATGGATCTTTTCATGGATAAGGATCTGGTTGTAGGTTTCCCAGTCATAGTTTTCCGGGTTGATAAAAATGGTGTTGCCGAATGAGCAGGGTGCGCGGTTGCCCCGGACCTCAACGATCCGGAAACGACCGTCCCGGATCACCGGGCGTGAATAGGACTGGTACAGCAGGACGGCTATCTGCATCAAAAAGCTTCCCCCGAAAACTAGGACGCCGAACAGGTAGCCGTAAAAAAGCCAGGTGAGAACAAGGAAAAGGTTGGCGGTGGAAAAGATGGGCGTCGAAGGCGTCCCCGCAACGTTCGTATCTTTTCCCTGTGATGCGGCCTCCGGCTTCTGGCCCTGTGCCGCGGCCTCCGTCTTTTGACCCTGTGCCGCAGCCTCCTCCTTCTGGCCCTGTGCCGCGGCCTCCGTCTTTTGACCCCGTGCCGCAGCCGCGACATTGGGCTCGACTCCGTTTAAAATGCCCGCCATGCCGGCCTCCGCTTTCGTTGCTTTATCCGACATCATCCTGCTATGTTCGCCGTGTCGCGGCTTGTGCCCGGCCTTCGTCTTCGCTTTCGCATCCGCGGGCAGTCCTTTCGGATCCGCTTGCACCAGGGAGCCGATTGACGCATCGGTGGAGGATGCATCGATCACCGGCGACCCAACATCGGTAGTGTTCCGCACGAATTTCGTTTCGGCGTTTGTCCGGGAGGCTATCTGCAGCGCATCCTGCCGGTTCGTCAGCTCCGTCCATTTATCGCGCCAGCTGAACTCGCGCGGAACGGGCAGCAAAGGCAAACCGAAGGAAACTGCCAGGCAACCTATCAGGATCCATCTGTTCAGGTGATAAAAAGTCTCCTTCTGCAGCAGGAGCTTATAGAACAGGAAACAGATGGTGGTGATCACCGTTACATGCAGGATATAAGGCATCATTTCTTTTGGGATTGAATAAGCTCCAGGATTTCGTTTAGTTCTTCCCGCGATATCTTTTGTTCTTTGGCGAAGTAGGCCAGCATCCGCGGATAGGAGTTATTGAAATATTGCTTGACGATATCGTCGAAAGCATGGCTCTGGTATTGTTCTTTC
>DASYSV010000070.1:0-7426 GCA_036010185.1 Puia sp. | reverse complement strand
GCCTAAGTGCCAAATACTGTTCATTCCAAACGCAAGGATCCTCCGCGGAGATCGTAGTTTGCAGCTTTTGGAGCCAGCTTCCGGCTTCTCTATCAAAATCGAGATATTTTGCATAGGGATGGGAATTGTTAATATACCTTTTCTCCCTCATCCAAAAAGAATGCAGTGGTTGGCAATCCTCCCGGGAAGGCAGTCGCTCATTTTGTTCGTACCATGCCAGGATTTTTTTTACATTTTCAAACCAGATAAAGTCATTGATCGTCACTTCCACCGGAACACGCGCCTCCCGCAATTGGGTCAATGCGCTTTGAGGTAATCGGTCACAATTATATAAATTCCGCAGGTTAAGAAGGTCCATCCTGATCCTTTTGTCAGCCGTATCGATGTTGCCTTGTTTGAAGTGCGCTACGACCTTGTCGATACAGGCCTGGATCTTCAGCCAGGTTCTGTCTCCCTCCATAGGAAAAAATCGTTGAAGAATGGCTATTTGTTCCTCCGTCAGTTTGCCCTGCTTATAGTCCTTGCGTTGGTTGCTGATCCACATTGCCAACTTCTTGTTTGTCGATTGGGTAGGTAGTTCAGCGTGTTGCTGCATCCACTGTTCCATTTTCTGCTGCATTCTTAAAAAAGTTAAGGGAAGTGGGGGAGTGAAAATCATCCCGATCTCATTAAATTTGGCAATCCGCTCTTTGCTCATACTTCCGGCCAGATAGCTTTTTCGTTGGTTATTTAACCAGTGATACAGTTCCATATTTCCGACGGCGGGTACGATGAGGTGACCGTTTTGGTCAAAAAATAGCTTCGCCTTCGCATATAGTCTCGTCCAATTATCGATACTTTCTTCGAAAAGCGAGAAGATCTGCCGTATATCCTGAGTCTCATCTATAAATCTGATCGTGGTCTTTTTATCGCTTTTCCCGGATGCTTGTCGCTCTTTCGATGCAATTTCCAATTCCCGCTCAAAATCGCTTTTAAATGTTGCAATCTGAAGATTCCTGAAATTGTTAACCAGGTCGAGGATCAGCGGACCATTTGCCGGCTTGATAGAAAAAGCCCTGCCGATCTGCTGGTAAAATACGATGGGAGATGTTGTGTTCCTAAACAAGATGACCGTGTTGCAATTTTTTGAATGGAGGCCTTCATTGATCTTATCGATCGCATATAGCACGATCGGGAATTCATGATTTTCTCTGAAAATATTCAGAGCCGACTCATTTTCTGCATTTTTATTTTTGGAATAGAGACATAGGCTTCGGAAGTCGCCATAAATGGGTTTAAAAATTGGATCGAGCAGCGTTTGGGCATCTCTCAGGTGTTCCCAGTTTTTACAGAAAACGATCACCCTTTTCCGGTGGGGGTCGATGTGCTTCTGAATGACGGTGTCCAGGCCGGAAGACTTCTCCCAATCGATGACCTTGCTGTTAAGGTCCTTCAGGATCGCTTTTTTGTTGTCTGCACGCGAAGAGGCTATTTTAGTTTTTAATAGCTGTAGGTCCTCCTTTAGGGAATAAATGGCGCTTACATATGTCGGTGAAGGAAGAATTCCTTTAACGATTGCCGAATTGAGCGACATTTGGATAGCGATTCGTCCGTCAAAGATCTCGGATGCCATATCCCGGTTATCGTCAAGATATCTGATGGGTGTGGCCGACGTGCCGAGGACTTTTGCCCTTGGATTGCACCTTAATAGCCGTCTGATACCGCCACCCCATATTTCCGCGCCGAGACGATGGAATTCGTCGAGATAGATGAAATCGAATGAGTTCTCGATGAAAATCGATTTGTTAGTCTTTAAGCCAATATAAGTGGAAAAGGACATTTTCGAGCTTTTCAAATGTTTTCGAATCTCATCGAAAATATGCGATCCAGGGGCCAGCAACAGATGCCTTTTGGACCTGTTGCGATTTACGAATTCGGCTATGACGACGCTTTTACCTGTGCCCGTAGGCTGTATGATGCAAGCGCGGTTGCCCGTCTTAAATAAATTGGTGGCACATTCGTATGCTTCCCGGTTATGCGGAAACAAATCCATATAAGATAATTAAACGTGATGAACAGAAACGCTTACTTATTAAGCGTGCATGGCGGAGAAAATGAACAAGGAAAGCGTAGATAGGTACATTTTGGTAAGGTTTAATGGGCGAATGAGCCTGGTCAAATAATTACGTGGCAAAATAGCGTAGAAATTTGAATTCCGCGGAAAAATCTATCGGATAAGAGTAATCATGTATAAGGGGAATGACTATTTTTTCGATATCCATAAGTTTTTGGGAAGGACTTAAAATTTTATTTCATAGTTATGCGGCTGCGGTAAGGCCGAAAGGGGGCATAGTGAATATAAGATGTTTGATTCCATCCATGGCGTGTTTACAGAAGGAGGCCCGGCGTTCGACGGGGCGGGATTATTTGCGAAAAGCCATATTCAGATCTGCATCCGCAACCCCAACTGCATTCAGGGATTTTTCATGCCAAGGAAAGAAATTGATTTTATTGATTGGCTGGAAAAGAAAGGGTTGCGAGCCGCGGCTTAATTATCTAATTCCCCAATGCATCGATACGCTGAAAAACGTCGCGGAAACATTGCCAGGCCGTATTGGGTCGCGAGGGGTTGGGGGGCGTCAGCCCGTAATAGCCGCTGAGGAAGAAGCGGGTGGGGGACCAGGTGGTCTCGACGATTCCGAGGAAGCGGTCCTTCATTTCGCGCGTGGACTGATCACGATAGCGCGCCATGTCGTCTACCTGTGCGACGCCATTGGCCGACACGCGCCAGGGGCAGGTGACCACGCGGAACCCCTTCAGCGCGAAGTAGGGAGCGGTCTGATCGGGACGTTCGTAGTGCCAGTCGCAGATGACGACGTCTTTCGGGATGAGATCGATGGCGCGGAAAGTATTGTTATAGCTGGCTTCCCACATGCCGATGCCCGTAGTCTTGCCGTCGATGAGCCTGTCGCCCCAGATCCATAGCTCTCGGCCCTTTTGCGCAAGGTGGTCGCGGATCGCCCGCACTTCTCCGGCGAACAATACAGCAGGATCATGGCCCCCGCAACGGGGGCATTTGCTTTCACCCAGATAGAAGACTTCGTCCATGCCGGCATGAAAGGCCGTGCATTCAAAGGCATCGCATAATTCGTCGATCGCGGCGAACAACACTTCATGCAGCCGGGGATGCAGCGGACAATAGCTACGGCAATAGAGATTATCGTCATTGGGCCATACATATTTCACCGGATTTTTTACCCACGGGGTCTCGTCGAATTCGGGATAGGCCTGTAATAATTTCCCGGGATGTTCTTCCCAGCCCTGGTGACCCAGGCAATTGATCTGCGGGATGATGCGGATATGCCGGCGGGCACAGACCTTTACGATCTTTTTTACATCTGCATCCGACAGTGCGAAGCTGTCGATCAGTTCGGGATGGGATTTGAATTGATAATGGTAATCTACGAGAAGGACCAAGGTATTGACCTTGCGCGGCGCCAACTCTTCGTCGATAAAATGCACAAAGGAATCTACGCCGGAAGGGCGGGGCGCATCGATGCAAAATCCCCGTACCGGCAGAACGCTGTCCAGCGGTCGTTGCGCGAAAAGGGCGAAAGGCAGCAATAAAGCTGCCGCGGTTAGCGCGTGCAGTGTTTTTCTCATAGGCTGAATTTACAACAGACCGGCCGGAAACCGATAAGTTTAATCGCCGTTCGAAATATTTTATACAAAAAGAATATATAAGTTTCTGTTAAACCTCGCACGTCGAAATTAATCTGAGATTAAAAATCACAACACATGAAAAAAATATTCTTTGGCCTGGCGGTTAGTATTGCGGCCGTCAGCCTGATCGTCGCCTGTAACAAAAGCAATTCGGCCGGCGGCAATGGTACTACGACTGATGGAACCACGACCACACAGCTGCAGACGCAGACGGATGATGAGACACAGGTGTCCACCGAACTGGATGCCGCGACCAATGATGTGAACAATACATTGAATAGCGTTGCGGCGCTTAGCGGCGGAACCACGACCGGGTTTACGGGCGGGGTGGTCGTCGACGGCGGCAATTCCGGGATCGTTTCGAACGGGAGTACCGGCGGGGTCATCACGGACGGCGGCAGTGGGAGTTCGGTCGTTGCCATCGACGGCATCTGTGATGCGCGGGTCACCATCGATACGGCGAACGGTCTCCGGGTCATTACCATTACTTATAATGGTAACGACTGCTGGGTCGGCCACAGGCGTGTCCGCAGCGGCAAGGTCGTGATCACCATTCCTGTCGGAGTGCGGTGGAAAGACGCGGGCGCGGTCGTCACGGTCAGCTTCGTGAACCTGAGGGTCATCCGTACCAGAGACCACAAGACCATCACACTGAACGGCACCTATACTTATACGAATGTTACCGGCGGATTGTTAAAGGACCTGCCCACGCTGGGGACGATCACGCATACGATCGCGGCCGACAGCGTGACCATCCGGTTTGCCGACAGCGCCACCCGGATCTGGAGCGTAGCGAAACAGCGAGTCTTTACCTATAATGACGGCATCGTGGTCACTACCACCGGCACACATTCCGACGGCACCAATAACGATGTTTCGGTATGGGGCACCAACCGGTATGGGAACTCTTTCGAGAGGATGATCGTGCAGCCGATGGTGATCGCACAATCCTGCGACGACCGGCTGACCAGCGGTGAGACAGAGACCATCCGTCCCGCCGTCACCTTCACCATCACCTATGGGTTGGACGTCAATGGAAATCCGACGACATGCCCGGGAAGCGGTTACTATTATTACAAACTGGTCTGGACGAAGAACGGGAAGACGTATACGTTTATAGCGCCTTATTGAGTCACACAATAGAGCCTGGGGCCGCCCCGCGCTTGCGCGGGGCGGCCTTATTATTTGAAGATGTTCTTCGGCAACATCACATGCACTCCGACATTCCCGTCGACGAGTTCCGTGATATCGACGTCACCGGCTACACTGCAGAGCATGTAGGCATCGGCGCGGGACAGATGTTTTTCATCCATCAGCCAGGCGATCATTTCGCGGACGGCGATATGCGTGGCCGCGTTAAGGTCCCTGTCGAAACCCATGCTGATGTAGTGGGTAGGAGTTTCGGCACGAGGCCAGTGCTGGGTTTTGCCTTTGTGAACGATCAGTTGCAGATGGCCGATGAGCGAGGTTTCAATCGCCGTAATATCTACCTCGCCATTGCCCATGGCGGCATGGCCATCGCCGATCTCCAGCAGCGCGCCCCTGACGAATACGGGGATGAATAGCGAAGTACCGGCAACCATCTCTTTATTGTCGATGTTTCCGGCATGGACCCATGGTGGAGCGCTGTTCCAGCGACCCGCTTCTTTCGGCGGGGCGACGCCTACGCTTCCGAAGAAGGGATGTAGCGGTATATCGATGCCTTCGGCGAAATGCCCGATCATTTTTTTTGCGTCGAGCGGGACGATCCGCATTTTCCGGTCGAAGATCTCATCGGATAGAAATCCTGCACTTCCGATGGCATTGTAGCCGTAGGGAATGGCCAGATCGATGGCATTGAACTTGACCTCGAGTACATCTCCCGGTTCAGCCTCTTCGATAAAGATCGGCCCTGTTAGCACATGGCCGCCGGGTCCGCGCTCCTTCACGGATTGTACGTCGCGCAATTCTTTTTCCACCTGGTCCGGAGGGACTCCCGCAGCTTCCAGGCGGTCGGGGCTCGACGTGATGAGTGTGCGGACTGTCAGATAATCCCCGGAATGGACGCTGAGCACCGGTTTCGCTTCGGACCAGTAATATCCCCAGGCCACTGTCGTGGCGGAGGGATTCAAAATATAGGGATCCGACGCGGATCCCTTTTGGGCGTGAAGGGTCAGCGATATCAGGCAGGCGGCGGTGGCGGCCGCGACATTTTTGGACGAGAGAGCAGGAAGCATGGCTGGTCAATTTTCTGAAAACAAGATATGCAAATTTAGGCGGTTGCGCCTCCTTTGCTTTAAATTGCCGTTACAATAACAACTCGCAGCAATGGCAAATCCTTCGAAAACCGGCAGCGTAAAAGCCCTGTTCCTCGATGTCGGCGGGGTAATGCTGACCAATGGCTGGGACGGAAGGTCGAGACAGGCCGCGGCAAAACATTTCGGTTTGGATATCGATGAGCTGAATGACCGGCATCATTTGACCTTCGACACCTATGAGTCGGGCAAGCTGAGCCTGGACGAATACCTCCAGCGATCGGTCTTCTACCAGGAGCGATCTTTTTCAGTGGCGGATTTCCGAAAATTCATGTTCGATCAGTCTGTCGTCCTTCCCGGGATGATCGAATTGGTCAAGGCATTGCGGGCGAAATACGATCTCCGGATTGCGGTGGTCAATAATGAAGGGAGGGAATTGAATGAGTACCGGATCGCGAAATTCGGGTTGAATGAATTCGTCGATTTTTTCGTGAGTTCTTGTTTCGTTCATTTCCGGAAGCCGGATGCGGATATCTGGAAGGCGGCGCTGGACATCGCCCAGGTGCCCCGGGAGGAAGTGGTGTATATCGATGACCGGCAGTTGTTCGTGCAGGTGGCGGAGGGCCTGGGGATCCGAAGTGTGTGGCATAAGGGCGTGCAGGCGACGCGTGAAATATTGGCGGGAATGGGATTGGTTTTGTAAAGCATGGCGATGGTAGAAAAAATAATCGGCGTTGTCGCGGCGATCGTGATCGGAATGGCGCAATTGACCTATCTGATCGATACGATCCGGAAAAAGATAAAGCCCAGTGTGCTTTCCTGGCTGGGCTGGGCTTTGCTGATGGGTACGAGCGTGGCATCGCAGGTGGCGACCAAAGGCTGGCAATGGAGCCAGGCGAGTGTCCTTTTTTCGGCCTTCTGATGTCTGGCGATCGCGGCGGTAGCTTTTTTCAGCGGCAATTTTTCGCTGCTGCGAAAAGACTGGTCGTTCCTGGTGCTGGGTCTCGGCTGTCTTTGCATCTACCTGCTATCCAGCAGTCCGTGGGCAACTACCCTCTTCGCGATCTGCGCCGACGCGCTTCTCGCCATACCTACCATTGGCAAAGCCTGGCGTGATCCGGCCCTGGAAAGATCACCCGCGTGGGTGTTGGGGATGATCTCGGCCGCGCTTGCCCTGATCATTTGTTTCGGGCATGACTGGATCTATGTATTGTTTCCCGTCTATTTGTTGGTTTTCAACGGTGCGATGGCGTGGCTGACGCAGATGCGGGTGCGACTGCCTGGCTGACCCAGATGCGTGTGCAATGGCTGGCTGACGCAAATACGTCCGCGCGGCGCGGACGTATAAGAGAGCACCTGATTCCGCGGCGATCCCGCCGAAAATTTCGGTTTGGCATGGAAGTGGTAATAGCCAGTGGTATCAGTGAAACCCGCCAGTCTGGAGAATGTGGTGCATCAGAAAACCGATCCAGGCGACATAGTATGCGCCG
>DASYSV010000041.1:0-5490 GCA_036010185.1 Puia sp. | reverse complement strand
ATCTCTTTTGTCCGTTGTTCCGCCATGAAGGAAGCCAGACTAAAAAGCCCGAGACAGGAGATAAAAAGGGCCAGAATAGTAAGGGCGATAGCAATATTCCCCTGTCGGGTCTCGGCGGCAAATTTTTGCGCATAGGCGTCGTCATTGAAGCTGTAAATAAGTGGGCTCTCAGGGTTGTATCGGTTGAAGATGGTCCCGATCGCGGCGAGTGCGCCGTGCATGGCTGTTCCGCGTTTGACGCGAAGGGTGAAAAAACCGAGATCGTCTTTGCTTTCCATGAATACGCAAGGCTCAATATTGTCATAGGGTGAGTTGGTGAGCATATTGGAGGCGACTCCGATGATGTGATAGTTCTTCTTGCGAAACCCGACCATCCGACCGATGGGGTGTTTAAAGCCGGCGGCTCTTAGTGCTGCTTCATTTAGTATTATGGCGCTGCTATCGGTAGCGAAGTCGCGGGAGAAATCGCGGCCTTCGACGATGGTCCAACCCACGGTGGCACCGAACTCCGGGGTCACTTTTATATCGCGATAAAGACCGCCTTGTTTTTCTGGCGGCATTCCACTCCAGGTCAAATAGCTGTTGGACCAGAAACCATCCGTGCTCCAGGAGGACCGGGCTATCTGGCTGATGAATCCCGTGCGGAGCAACTCGTTCCGAACGGCATCGGCATGCCGGTAAAGCGTGTCGGTGTTGATGCTGACCGTGAGCAGACCTTCGCGATCGTATCCGGTAGGTCTGTCTTTTGAAAAATCGATCTGGCGGAAGATGATGATGGTAGCGATCATGAGGGACAGAGAGACCGTGAACTGGGTCACGACGAGGACCTTGCGGAACAGTCCTGTCCGGCGTGTGAAGCGGCGCACCGGATTGAAAGCCGAGAGATAGAAGGCCGGGTAGGCGCCGGCCAGGAATCCCGTGAAAATGGTGAAGGCCAATGCGGCAAGCCAGAAGGTGGTGTTGGCCCAGGGGAACCGTATGTCCTTTGCCGAAAGGTGGTTGAATCCGGGAAGAAGGAGCCAGGCGAGGAGGATGGCGCCGGAAAAGGCCAGCAGGGCCGTGAGCATGGACTCGCCGAGACCGGAGGATTATCTTCCGCCGGGGGGGCACCAGGTATGCAGGAAATTGGCCATGAGGGTTGTTTTGTGGAGGATGGTGCCTTCGCCTTCGGTGATGCCGTGGGTGCGGTTGGGGTAGGGCATGAAAGTGAACTGGCGGTTGTATTTGATGAGCTCGTTGAGGAGCATCTCTTCGCCCTGATAGTTGACGTTATGATCGCCGGTGCCGTGCATGATCAGGAGATGGCCCTGGAGGTTTTTCGCATAGGTGAGGGGGTTACATTTGATATAGGCATCGCGGTTCTCCGGCAGGACGCCCATGAAACGCTCCTCATAGATCGTGTTGTAGATAAGCTGGTTGGGTACGCCGGCGCTGGCCAGACCGACCTTATAGATCTCGGGATAGCGGAAGAGAAGATTTTGGGTCGTGGAACCGCCGCCGCTGCTGCCGAAAACCGCTACGCGCGTCGGATCGGTAAAGGGCCATTTGAGGACTTCGCGCGCGGCTGCCGCCTGGTCGTTGACATTCGTCCAGCCGATGGACTTGTATGCCGCCTTGCGCCAGGCGCGACCTTTGGGGACCGGTGTTCCGCGGCCTTCTACCGACACAAAGATGTAGCCGCTGTCCACATTGAAAAAACTGGAGCGGCCGCCGGCATTGGCGACATCGCTGACGGAGGCGCCGGCGGGTTCGGAATACGTATAGAATATAACGGGATATTTTTTTGTCGAGTCGAAATCCTTCGGCTTGATCACCCAACCGTCCATGGTGACGCCGTCGGCTGTCGTGAGCCTGAAGAAGGTGGTTTGTTTGCCTTCGGGTGTGGGGCGGAGATGCGCGGAGATCGCGTCTTTGGGATCGAGCGGTTTGGCTGCGGGCATTTCGAGCCACTCGGTCGCGGGGAGGTAGAGATGGCTGGAGAAGTTGTGTTCCGCCCAGCGGCCATTGGGAGAAAAGACGTAGGAGTGTGTGCCGGGGAGGTCTTCGGTGACGCGCACAGTCGTGGAGGCTGCAGCGGCGGATTTGGTTGCAGCGGCGGATTTTCCGCGGGCATGGGATGTGGCGCCGTTGAGAGTGGTGCGATACAGATAGCGCTGGGTGGCATTGTCGGGGGAGGCGCCGAAATACAAGATGTTATTCTTCTCATCCCAGCCGTTGATGCTCGTCACATCATACGCTCCATTGGTGAGCAGGGTCTCCTTACCATCGAGTGTGATCCGGTACAGATGACGCCAGCCATCCTTCTCGCTGGCCCAGATGAAGGCCTTGCCGTCGTCGATCCAGTCCCAGCCGATGCCGCCGCTGTGGGCCCAGAAGGCCTTAATGTCGATCCATGCAGGGTCGGTTTCGTTGTAAATGGTCTTGCTTTCGCCGGTGGTGGGGGAGGCGAGGATGATCTTAGAGGAGTCCTGGGCACGATTTAGCTGCTGGATGATGATGGCGGCGCCGTCGGGGGTCCACTCCATTCGCGGGAGATAATGGCTGGCGGGGTCGCCTTCGATGTTCATCCATTTTGTGGCTTTAGTGGCAAGCGTGACGACGCCGATACGCGCTTCGGCGATGGGCGTGCCGACTTTCGAAAAAGGTATAGGGATGGGGCGCGAGTAGATGCTGTCGGTATTGTCGATCAAATAGAAGATCCCTACATGCGCGAGATTGTTCTGCCAGTACGCGATACTCTTGCTGTCGGGACTCCAGCGGAAGCCGTCGATGGTATAGAGCTCCTCGCTGTAGGCATAGTCGAACCAGCCGTTGAGAAGCCGGTCATTGCCGTCGGTAGTGAGCGGAGACGATGCGTGGGTTGCAAGGTCCTCGGTGTAGATGTTGTTATCGTATACATATGCCAGTTTGGTCCCGTCGGGGGAGAGCTTGGCGTTGAGGATATAGCCGGCGGGCAGGTGATAGGTGAGGACGCTGGTGGCGGGGCGGTCCTGCGCGACTTTTGTCAGACTGCCTGTTGCGCGGTCGAATACCCAGCAGGAATAGAACGCGTCATGATAGATACGGACGGGTTTTGTATAGAGGAGGACCTTTTGATGGTCGTCACTGAATTGATAGCTGAAAGCTCCGCCTCCGCGGCCGCCGCGGAAACGGCTTGCGTCGCTGCGGTCCCGGGTGGGTAGTCCGAGAGGTGCGAGCTGTTCGGCGCTGATGAGCGTGGTTTTGGTCATTGCGGGGAGCGTGATCCCGACGATGGCGTTGTCTTCGATGGTAGTGTAGGAGTTGCCGTCTTTGTTCCAGACTATTTGGGCGTCGGCGGCTATGGGGGCGATGCTAATGAAGAGCAGCAGCAATCGATAGAGGCGCATATGCAGAATGTTTGGTTAAATGTAGGGTCGAACGGGCGGGCGGAATTGCTTGTTTTTGGCGCAAGCTGGTCGAATTTTAACAATTTGTATGGGGGCGCGCGCGTCCCGGACGGCGGATCATCCGAGTGGGCGATAGTTGACGGCCTCGGGAGTGAGGGTTTGGAGGGGTTGGTTGCGGCAATGCAAATATTCATTGGAGGAAAGAGGAGGTGCGGGCCGGCGTCTTTCCTGAAGCATTTTTTTGTAGGGTGTCATCCGCTGCTCGCGCGTGAGCGGTGTGGGTCGGCGAGATGAAGGATTGTGGGTTACCTTAACAATGAAGAGCACCAGACCGGCCAGGAAGCCGATAAGGGAAAGGATATTTCCGTGTAGTGAATTGGTGGTATATCCGAGAAAGGGAAGATGGATGTCGGCGCTGATACCGACGGCTGCTATACTGTTTTGGGCGCGGGCCGGCAGCAGGTCTATGAGGAGATAAGAGATCAACCCCCCGATGGCGGTGCAGACCACCAGGAAAAAAATGCCGGAAATTACCGCGGCGCAGCGTTGCAGGACATTGCGGCCGATGGGTTGATGCCGGCTGATACTATAAATTATGACGATGATCGCATATAGGAACAGGAAGAGTATCGGCAAGAGGTTGAGATCGATGGAAAAGGGGATGCGAAACGAGGTCCCGAGGATGATCAGGCCGGGATCGATGGTGGCCAGTCCTGCCAGGCGGGGAAAGAAGTGCGCCATCCAGGCCTGACCGGGATAAAGACAAAACAGGAATAGAAGGGAAACGATGACCAATGCGGGGAACGGTCGCCGCCTCCCGGTAAATGTAGCCATAAGAAAAATTTTGTATAATTGGGCATAATCCTCCTATAAACATATTCCAATCAAATACTATACCAGTGGAAAAGAGATCTTTTAGCCTTCATGTTTCGCCCGGGGTGGGGAAAGTGACCGGGGAATATATCGTTGCGCCGGACTGCACGGCCATAATGACGCTGGCTCACGGGGCGGGCGCGGATATGCAGCATCCTTTTATGGTGGAGCTGGCGACCGCGCTCGCGGGTGCGGGGATCGGGACGCTGCGTTTTAACTTTCCGTTTATGGAAGGGAGGAGGGGTCGGCCCGATAAGCCTGCGGTTGCGCATGAAACGGTTGCGGCGGCAATTACGCATGCGGCGGCCACCTATCCTGCTCTGCCCTTGTATGTTGCTGGGAAATCGTTCGGGGGTCGGATGTCCTCGCAATACCTGGCGGCGTGTCCGAGGGCGGAGGTGAAGGGTGTGGTCTTTTATGGATTCCCATTGCATCCGCCGGGGAAGGAATCGGTGGAACGGGCGGATCATTTGCGGGAGGTGACGGTGCCGAAGCTCTTCCTTCAGGGGACAAGGGACGAGTTGGCGGAATGGGACCTGGTCTATGCAGTTTGTTCATCGCTGAGGAAGACGAGACTGGTGAAGATAGAGGGGGCCAATCATGCGTTCAAGGCGGGGAAGAGGGATGTGATCGCGATGTTGGTGAAGGCGACGGCGGAGTGGATCGGGAAATAAAGAGAAATAAGATCTACTTTTTTGATTTTCGCAGCTGTTGGAGTAGTGCGCGCATGTCTTTGGGCAGCGGCGCTTCGAATTTGTGCGGCGTGCCGGCGGCGTCGGTGAAGGCGAGGGTGTGGGAGTGAAGGGCGAGACGGGAGAGGATGGGGCGTTCCTGCTCTTCGGATTTGGAGAGTTTGTAGCTGCGTTTGATCGCTGACAGGAATACGGGGCGGCCGTCGCCATAGAGATCATCGGCGACGATGGGATGACCGAGGGCCTGCATATGTACGCGGATCTGGTGGGTGCGGCCGGTATGGATGCGGAATTGAACGAGGGAAAACAGATTTAGGTCTTCGAGGACCTGATAATCGGTGAGGGATGCCTTGCCACGGCGATTGATGACCATGACGCCGGGTTTGGCGGGATGTTCCATGATGGGCTGGTCGATGCTGCCCTGCGGCTGCGGGAGGGTGCCCTGGACTATGCCCTGGTAGATCTTTTCTACTTTGCGGTCTTCGAAGATGCCGGAAAGGTATTTATGGGTGGATTCGTCTTTTGCGAAGACGATGACGCCGCTGGTGTCGCGGTCG
>DASYSV010000039.1:0-6765 GCA_036010185.1 Puia sp. | reverse complement strand
CCAGGATCCGGTTTCGTGTATCCGTACCTGGTGGTATCTCAACGACTCCCCGATACTGTCGGTCGAAGTGTCATAACCATTGATATCGATGCTTCCGGATATATAGTTGGTCGTCCCGAGACCATACGTAGTCTCGCTATTCACCAGGTAACGCCAATCCCCGTTCAGCACCAATCGATCATTCGCGAAAAAAGCATTGCTCTTCATATTCAGGTTCACGAGACCCCTGCTCGAATAGGTGGCATTGGCGGTGGCCGTCGACATCTTCGTACCGGTCCCGCTCACTTTGAAGGCATAGGTCATCCCAGCGCCGAACATAAAGCCCGCCGTCGGATTACTCGCGACCACGGGAATAATGAGCAGGAAATTCTTTTTCGGAGGTTTGTCCCTGAGGACTTTTCTTTGGATCAGCCAATCTTTGATATCTTCCTGGTGAAAGCCCCGCTGCCCACCAGTCGTATCCCTGATTTCTTCCACCCTAATTCCCCCCTCCTGGCAGTATACCATCGAGGCCGGGAAGCTGCACAGCAGCAATATGATGAAGCGTCTGTTAACCATACGAGGGCTCTGGTATGACACTTCAGGCACTACCGTTCCGCCATTCAATTCCCCGTCATCTCGCTCAAATGCCCAAATCTATAACGCCCATCCTCCCGCGCCAGCCGGATAAATTCCTCCAGCTCATCGCGGAAATGCCCATCCCTGCAATCCTGGTCATGCAACAACAACACCAGATACCCCGGCACGAACGTCCGCTTCTTCTCCAGCATCTCGCCCACGATCTGAAACATCGCTTCACCCGTATGCGTCGATATTCCATGCCCAGCCTTCCGACGCCATTCCAGGTCCCACCCAAAAACACTGTATCCGTTGGCGGCTAACACATCCGCCGATTCCTTGCCATTGTTATGATCATTCCTGCTGAAGCTGCCAAGCCGGAAAAAATTCCGCCCGGGCAGACGCGTCAGCCCATTGGTCAGATGCAGACTGTCCCGGCTCCGGTTGAAGTCGGCGAGCACCACCTCCGGGTCCCTGAAAAAAGCTTCATACTTCCTGTTGGCGTGGGTAAAACTGTGATTGCCGATCTCCACCATTGGATTCGCTGCATATTCAAGCACCATCGCACGGCTCCTCTCCGTCAAACAGGCATTCCTGCCGATCAGGAATACATTTATGGATAAGCTGTCCTTCAGCGCCAATTCGTTGACGCTCTGACTGCCCTCCGATGGCCCATCGTCCCAACTTAGGAAGATACAATAAGGCTTCTCCTCTGCCCGATGCTTCACACTTCGGGTCACAACACTGCCGCCGCCCTCCATCTCCGTCCGATTGGTGGTGTTGGGAGAAAAGATCATCGCGCCACCGGTGCAAATGACCAGGATCTTGTGAAAATTCCAGAACATGACTCCTCATTGACGGACTGTCAATTTACAAAAAAAAGGGCCGAACCTGCGGTTCGGCCCCCATCACTTTGCCAAAAGATATAAATCTACTCACTCCTTCGTGATCATCTTCGGATCCTTCACCACGATCTCAGGTTTGCCCCTATAGAGCTCTATCTTTCCCGTGACCCGTATCGTAGCCCCATCCAGTCCCGCGGCGATGGCCACCGCATCTCCCCGCAGTACGACTGTCATCAGCTGATCCGGATAGGCTGCTCCAAGATTCACCAGCGTCATTCCTTCCAACGCCTTATAACCATATACCTTCGCACTAACGACCACGTTTTCATTCGCATGACTCGCCGCATCTTTAATGTCAATGCGGGTTGGGGCCGCCGCAGACTGCGATGCGCCTGCGGACTGCGACGCACCTGCGGACTGCAATTCCCCGGCACCGGCAGCTCGTGAAGCCCCCACGGTAACAGCACCATTCTTGAACAACACATTCAACACTCCCGCCAGCCGTATCCCCGCCTGCTCCAACCTCTGCTGAATGATAGGCCAATGCGCGGTATAATAGTCCTGGCCGATACTACGGCTGCTCATGGTATCCACTTCCGTATATAATCGCGAGGTAATCTCATATGATTCCCACATCCATTTCACGATAGGATCGCTCTGCCACTGCCTGACCTGCGCCGGTGTGGCATGATCGCATTTTTCGGCCAGCTGCTGATAATCCAATCCTGTATGCTCGATCAGCTTGCTGTCCCATAAGGAATGTAAGTTGGTGCCCTGTCCTTCATAGTTCAGCTGCACCGTATTGCCGCCTTTATCCTCCGCACGGCTGACATGCATAGGCTGATGCAGGTCGCCTACAAAATGAACGACGAATTTCAAAGCCTCGATCTTCTGCTCCCGTGAAGCCGATTTGTCGGTGATCAGTTGCATCTGCTGCCCCAATGCACTGTATACATTGGACTCCAGCATGTTCTCGACCCGCGCCTTGAATTGATCGTAATTAAGCCCGAGCGGAAGATTGATATAATGCCATGGACCCGTCTGTCGGTATTTCTCCTGGCCGCGTATTTCATCCGCCCAGGTGCTCACGTCGGATAGTGTCTCGCTCCCAAGCAGATCGCGCACCCCCGCGCGTGCATTCGGCGACAGATGCGCATCCGCTATTTTGCCGACAGTCCGGTGACCGGTGACACCCCAGGAAATAAGTACAACGGCGGCCAATAAGAGATATATCTTTTTCATGGCGGGAAGATACGCAAAAAACTATGTGCGGTGGACCCCCCACCCGCGGTCATTCCATGTGCGTCGGCCTTTCCACCCGCGGTCATTCCATCGCATTCCTTGGATCCGTTTTCGGTTTCATCTGATATTCATGCGGCGGCCGCCCTCCCATAAGATTGGTGACGAAATAATCCCAGCGACGACGCATCATATACGGACCATTGGGGCCATACCCATGCGGGCTGTTGGGGAAGATCACCAGGTCATAGTCCTTATTGGCCTTCTCCAGGGCCTCCACAACCAGCAAGGTATTGGTAGGCGGTACATTATTGTCCATCAAACCATGCGCAAGCATCAGCTTACCCTTCAGATGCGACGCCAGGTTCTGGTTGGCCTGAGCCGTATAATTGTCCGTTCCGTCGGCATTCTTTACCAATAACCCGTCATAACGCTCGCCCCAGTCATCCTCATAGTTGCGGTTCTCATGATTCCCTGACTCCGATATGCCGACTTTGAAGAAATCGGGATAACGGAACATAGCACCCGCAGTCGCAAACCCACCCCCGGAGTGACCCCAGATACCGACGCGGTCAACATCGATAAAGCCATACTTTTTCGCCAACTGCTGGATACCCGTTACCTGGTCGGGCAACGTATTCTCCGCCATATTACCATAGCTCATGTCATGAAAAGACTTCGAACGATACGGATTGCTCGTACCTTCTATCTCGACGACGATAAAACCCAGCTCGGTAAGGGCCTGGTTGTCGTTGCGCGAAGCCTGGAATCCCCAGTTGCCGACACTGCCGCCTTGCGGACCGGGGTAGATGTAATCGATGATCGGATACTTCTTCGTCGAATCCAGATGAGAAGGCACAAACAACAACCCAAACAAATCCGTCTGCCCGTCGTGCGCCTTAACCGTGATCGGTATCGGGGGCCTCCAACCCGATGCGACCAAACGCGAAATATCGGCTTTTTCGAGATCGCTGACCAGCTTGCCTTCCTGGTTGCGCAATACCGACACCGGCGCTACGTCCGGCTGCGAATACGTGTCGACGAAATACTCGCCCGTCGGAGAGAACGTGATCGTATGATTCCCTTTCTCAGGCGTCAACAGGACCATATGCTTACCGTCGAACCCTATCTTATACAGATAGTTGAAATAAGGACACCCCGGCTCCTTGCCCGCACCCATAAAATAAATGACTCTTTTCTTTTCGTCTACCTTCACCAGTCTCGATACCAGCCAATCCCCCTTCGTGATCTGGTTCTTCAATTGTCCGGTCGAAGCATCGTAGAGATAAAGATGCCCCCAGTTGTCCCGCTCGGAATACCAGATGATCTCATGCGTGCCCTGCAGATACCGCCAATCGATAGTGCCGCGCCCCGATTCAAACTGTGTAGCCACTTTCTCTTCGAAGACATCCCGAACCTCCCCCGTCAGCGCATTGGCAATACGGAATTTCTCGTCCTTATGATCCCGCGAAGTAGATACAAACGCCAACTGATTTTCGTCCGTGCCCCAATCTACGTCGTCGAACGTTCCGCTGCTGGAAATATCATCGCTGAGCGTAGCACGATGCGGGTCGGGCGGTATATTCAGGGGAATCACCTTCGGCGCATCCACATCGATGATGACGCGTGTGATCATGGGGATTACCGAATCCCCCGGCAAAGGATATTTCCAGGCATGCAATACTGGGTGACCTACCTTGGTCGAGACCAGGTACATCTCGCCTACATTGCGTTGATCATCCTTGAAGGTGGCGATTTTCTTCCCATCCGGCGACCACCGCAGTACCGGCCTGTCGCTGCTCTTCCAGCCGGCATTATCCGTGGAATAACCGAAATCTTTCACGCCGTCTGTGGTCAGCTGCGTCTCCTGTTTCGTCGCCACATCCCGCACCCAGAGATTATAGTCCCTGATGAATGCGGCGCGTTTTCCGTCCGGCGATAGTACGGAGTTGCCTCCGCCTTCACCCCTGAATCCGCGACGGCCACCCCCTTCGCGTGGCGCAGCCTCAACAGGCTTCCCGGTGAGGGCAGATATCGCAGCAAATAACTTTTCTCTGTCCGGATAAGCAGTACGCGTCTTCTTCAAAGGGTCTACCAATACATACTCGCTGCCGGTAGCCGTCAGGACGCGGTACCAGAACCGGTCCCCTTCAACCCAGGTGGGACGCACATCCGCCCGGTCGATCAGCGGTCCTGTGTTATAGCTTAGCATGCTCTCGGCACGCTCATAATCCGCATTCGTATAAACTCGGGTTTCCTGCGCGAGAGCCGTAACGGTAACCGCGGCGCAGATCACGGTAAGAAGGATTTTATTCATATTCGGAGCCATTTGTGTTTTCTCAGGGGCTAAATATATGGCAAATGCCCCATTCGATCACCGATGTGGCCCACCGTATATATTACGATCACCCCGATCATCACACTCTCCGCCGACTTATCGCTTACTCGCCCACTCATACCGATCCCGATGCTGCTCCGGCTCCGTCCTCGTCTTCACCCCAATATGCTGCACCGACACAACAGACCCCTGATTGGCCGCAGGCCAATGCGGCAAACCCGCTCCATTCGGATCACCCTTCTTTATAAAATTGACGAAATATCCCTGCAACACCGACGACACCGCATAGTCGGCCGAAGTCCATGCGAACACCTTATTCGTAGAAAGATTACCCATCGCATATTCGATCTCCGCCGAATGCACGGCTCCTTTGGCAGCAGGCTCGCCTGCCACCGTAGCAGGTCGCGGACGCTCATAAAAGTAACGGTAAACAGGCTGACCCCCAGTCTTCCCTTGCAGATCGGCCCACCGCCACGTGCTAAACGCAATAAACCTGTCACTGGCCAGCGCAGTCGCAACGCCCTCCACTTCGGCATCAGCAGAAGCATGATACAGTCGCAGGATCGTATCCGCAAAAACCCCACCCGCCTTCCGGACCGCCGCTTCATAATTAGCCACCGTCGGCGCTGCATTACCTAAAATAGCATGATAATCCCCCTCCTGCGAATTCCATCCCACCAGCAACGGTATATGTGCCTGTTCACCGGACGCGTAGATATCATAAGGACTCTTCGGGAAAAAATAGCCGTCGATCGTCATGTGAAAACGGAAAGGCCCAAACCTCATAGCCGCCGCCAGCAGTGAATCAGCCGGCATGGCCCTTAATTCAGCCAGCGATGTCGCCCCGACCGTCCCTGTAAACTGAACTGCCGTCTCCTCGGCTTGGCTCACACCGACTGGAGGCAGCGCGCCCAAAAGACTGCCGCTTTCGCCAATGGCCCCCGCCATCATTCCTTTCGTTAATGGTGTCGCCATTAACGCGCTGACGGATATAGATCCGGCCGACTCTCCTGCAATCGTTACACGGCGCGGATCGCCCCCGAAGTTGGCGATATTTTGCTGCACCCAACGCAGGGCTGCCGTCTGATCCAGCAAAGCGTAATTGCCCGATGAATGATGCGGAGATTCTTTCGTCAGGTCCGGGTGCGCAAAAAATCCGAATATACTTAGCCGATAGTTGACCGTAACGCTCACTATCCCCTTCGTCGCCATGCTTTCGCCGTCATACCGCAACTCGGACCCATCCCCCGCTACGAACCCTCCGCCATAAAAATAGACCAGCACCGGCAACAGCTTACGCCCGCCGCCCGGCGACGCACCCGCCGGCGCCCACACATTCAAATACAAACAGTCCTCACTCATACCGGCCGACCGGAATACCATATCTGAATAGATCGGCGGCTGCATCGCCCTGGGCCCAAAACGGTCGCAAACACGTACCCCCGTCCAATCTGCTCCATCCTGCGGCTCCTTCCAACGCAGCTGACCTATCGGCGGCGCGGCATAAGGTATCCCCTTGAAGCTGCGGACTCCGCTCTTCCCGATGACGCCTTCTATGATCCCATGAATAGTGTGTACCTGCGGACCCGCAGACCCGGCGGATTGGGCGTCCGCCATCAGGCCTATGGACAAAGCCGGCAACAGCAACAAGGCCAGCTGCCGGAAAGCATTTCGTTTTTCCATACCCGAATATACAAATTCCGCGATTCGCCCCCCAGACCCCGCACCAATCTCGCCGCCAACCGCCCCCCCCCAACCCCATCATCTCGCCGCAAACCGCCCCCC
>DASYSV010000038.1:0-3998 GCA_036010185.1 Puia sp. | reverse complement strand
AGCGTTACTACGACCGATCTGGCGGCCTATCCGACTACCTCCGATAGCATCTTCCAGACGGCACTGACCATCGTTCCAACCGTCAAATCCACCGAGGTAAAGCAATTGTACTCCCGGAAAGCCCTCTCCTACTATCGTGGCGGCTATTTACCTACGTTGACCCTTTACGGAAGCCTTAATACCAACTATTATAGCCTCGATCTGAAAGAAACCTCCGTCGCCAACGTCCAGACCGGCCTGAACACCGGTTATTACGTTCAGGGATCCAATGCGTCGGTCCTCTATGACAAAACGAATTACAATTCGGAAAAAGTGTCCTGGGGAGATCAGTTCACCGCCAATAAATCACCCCAGATCGGACTACAGCTCAACATCCCCATTCTCAACAATCTGAGGGCCCGCAACAATGTCCGGACGGCGAAAGTTAACCTGAAGACCGCCGAGTTCAATAATAATACCGCCAGGCTGACCCTTCAACAAAACGTTGAACAGGCCTTCCAGTACATGCTCCTGGCCTATAAACAATATAAATTCTATACCGAACAGTCCGACGCCTATTCCGAGTCCTTTCGCATCACCAATATCAAATTCGGCGAAGGCGTGGTGACCGCGGATGTGTATATCAATTCCAAACAACGCGCAGACGCAGCCGCAACCAACCTTGCCGCTGCGCGGTATGCATATATCTTCAGGACAAAAGTGCTGGATTATTATCAGGGACGCCTCGCGATCCCCTAAGTCTTTAGCCACACACGGCGCCCCATCCGCCGCCCTTATCTTACTTCCAGCCACGCACCCAAATGCGTGGCTATCTTTTCCCCTTCCACCATAAACCCGTCATGCCCATACGCCGAGTCGATCTCGACCAGCTTCGCATCGGGTAGAAAGTCCGCCATATGCCGCTGCTCCACCAACGGACAAAGTATGTCGCTCGAAACACCTATCAACAGCGTAGGCTGCGTGATCGTCCTCAACACTACCTCTACATCCCCGCCCCGCCCGCGTGCCAGCTGATGACTGTCCATCGCCTTGGTCAACAGCCAATAACAAACGGCATTGAAACGGCTCACCAGTTTGTCCCCCTGGTAGTCTATATAGGAAGACGCCCTGAACCCATCCAGTTTTTCCGTGTCCGCGTCCGATTGCTTCTCCACCATGATCCCATAATTACGATAGGTCAGGATGCCGATCGCCCGCGCAGCTTTCAACCCCTTGCTCCCCGCACCTGGCGAAGGTTCGCACCATGTCGGATCGGCTTCGATAGCCAGCCGCTGAGCCGTATGTACCGCAATTCCCCACGCACTCTCGGAAGGTGAGGTCGCAATGAGGAACAACCTTTCGATCACGTCCTTTTCCATGACGCTCCATTCCAGCGCCTGGTAACCACCCATGCTTCCGCCCATCAACAGGTGGATACGTTTGATCCCCAGGTGCTTCCTGAGCAGCATATGCGCATTCACCATGTCCCGGATAGTGATCATCGGAAAACCCGCGAAAAACGGCTCCCCGGTACGGCTATCCGTACTTAATGGCCCCGTCGATCCGTAACAGGACCCCAATATATTGGCACAAACGATAAAATACCGGTCCGGATGTATCGGCCCCTTCTCCCCCACAACCCCCGGCCACCATTGCGCGACATCGGAATTGGCGGTCAGAGCATGACACACCCACACCACATTGCCGCCATCCTTGTCCAGCCGGCCATATGTATGATAGGCTACAGTAATACCGGGCAAACATCCTCCTCCCTCCAGCTCAAACGGGTGCTCGTAAGTAAAATAATTCATCCGCGCTCGATTTCGCTGCAAAATAAGCGCATACCTTTCATTCCACCTTACCTTTTTTCCCATTATCCCCTCGCCTACGCCTCACAGCCCTTTGCTTATCCCCCCGCCTTCCTTTCCTTTGCTTATCCCCTCCGCCCCCCTTACCTTTGCACAAAAATTAGAAATGACAAGGATTAAGGTGAAAAGGGTCAGCGGTAACTTCGGGTTCGAGGCCCAGGACGCGGCCGGCCACACCGTTCACATGGACAGCAATCCTGAATCCGGCGGTCAGGACTTCGGCGTCCGTCCCATGCAAATGCTGCTGATGGGCATCGGCGGATGCAGCGGCATAGACATCGTATCCATCCTCGGCAAACAAAGACAGACGGTAGACGCCTTTTACATGACCATCGAAGGCGATCGCCAAAAAGGAACAGAACCCTCCCTCTGGGAATATGTCCACATCCGTTTCGATCTCGAAGGCGCCATATATCCCGACAAGGCCATAAAAGCCTGCCAGCTATCCATGGAAAAATATTGCTCCGTCGCCGCCACCCTCCGGGAAGCCAATTGCAGGATCACCTGGGAGGTATATGTCAACAACACTTTCGCCTACTCTACAAAATAACTACATGTCGACTCATCCTATCACAAAGGCCATCCGCATCCGCACCGGGCAAACACAGGAAAAAGAACATTCCTCCCCGCTCTACCTCACCAGCAGCTTCTGTTACGACGACGCCGAAGAAATGCGCGCCGTCTTCGCCGAAGAAAAAGAAGCCTTCATCTATAGCCGGTTCAGCAATCCCAACGTCCAGGAATTCACCGACCGTCTCTGCGCTCTCGAAGGCGCGGAAGCCGGTTTTGCCACCGCCTCCGGTATGAGCGCCATCTTTGCCTCCTTTATGGCCCTGCTCAAAAAAGGCGACCATCTCCTGTCCTCCAAATCCATCTTCGGCAGCACCCATACCGTCGTTACCAAATATCTCCCCAAATACGGCATCGAATATTCGTATGTCGACGCCGCCGATCCCGCTTCCTGGGAGAAAGCCATCCGACCCAACACGAAAATGTTCTTTCTGGAGACGCCCACCAACCCGGGCCTCGATATCATCGATCTCGAAGCCGCAGCCGCACTCTCCCGCAAACATAACCTCATCCTCAATGTAGACAATTGCTTCGCTACCCCTATCGGACAAACGCCGATCCAATACGGCGCCGATCTTGTCACTCATTCCGCTACCAAATGGCTCGACGGCCAGGGCCGCGTCGTAGGCGGCGCAGTCGTGGGACGCAAACAACTCATTCATGAGATCTACCTGTTTTGCCGCGCCACCGGTCCCGCCCTTTCCCCTTTCAACGCCTGGGTCCTTAGCCGCAGCCTCGAAACCCTCGACGTCCGTATGGAACGCCACTCCTCCAACGCCCTCTTCCTCGCCCAGTCGCTCGAAAATCATCCCGCGATCTCGGCGCTCAAATATCCCATGCTCCCGAGCCATCCGCAGCATGCCATCGCTAAAAAACAAATGCGCAACGGCGGCGGCATCCTCTGTTTCGACCTCAAAGGCGGTCTCGAAGCCGGCCGGAATTTTCTCGATAAGCTGAAACTGCTTACCCTGACCGCCAATTTAGGCGACACACGCAGCATCGCCTCCCACCCCGCCAGCACGACACACGCGAAGCTGACCCCCGAAGAACGCGCCGCCGTCGGCATCACCCCCGGCCTCATCCGTATCTCCGTCGGTCTCGAACACCGCGACGACATCCTGCAGGACATCCTCCAGGCGCTCTAACCATATGCTCCGGCTCCACGCCTCCTTCCCCGGGCTTGTGCGGTCTGGGACCCGTCGCCATCGGCCGCTGTGATCTCCAATCACCGGTGCCAAGAAACTTGTAGGTGCTTGTTGTCTTGTGGCTTCCACAGGACACGACGAACGCAACATGGCATAGGCACGCCTACTCCCCCCAGATCTCCCCCTCTCCCTTCAACCAATCCTTCACCAGCTCAGTCGTTACCGACTTGGGCCGCTCCAACGGGAATCCCAACGCACGGTCCCAGCAAAGACTCGCCAATACCCCCAGCGCACGGCTGACCCCGAACAGGACGGTGTAAAATTCATATTCCACCAGCCCATAATGCACCAGCAACGCGCCACTATGTGCATCCACGTTAGGCCATGGGTTCTTGATCTTTCCCAACGACTGCAATATCGGCGGCACCGTCTCATA
>DASYSV010000019.1:0-3535 GCA_036010185.1 Puia sp. | reverse complement strand
CGGCGCCCCCCGCAAAATTTTTGCATAAAATTTTGCCGCCAAACCCGCCCCATTCCCAAAAAATTGTCTTTCTTTGCGTTGTAATTTTTTGAACCAATGAAAAAAAACTCACTATCACGTTTCCAGGTGATATTGCACGCCTTCAATAAGCGTGGGTTTTTTGCTGTGCCACTGTGCCCAGTTTTTTCCGTCCGCCCCGAGGCTAATTATACGCCGTCTGCACCCGGGGCTAATTATAATTACGGGCGCCCCACGCCCGTTCCGGTACGACGTTGATACAACTTTACTATAGAAGCGCCCCCCGTCTTAACGACGCTATTTTCCAGTCCAGCCGATTATCTTTTTTTCTTATTGATGGGAACGACCATCATTAAACACAATGGAACAACAACAATTCAAGATAGTTATTGCCAACGCGACCCATCAGGATTTCGCCCGGATCATTTGTGATGAAATGGAGTCCTCCGCGAAAGCGAGGGGTACGGGCATAGCCAAACGAAGCCCGGAATATATCCAGCAAAAAATGCGCGAGGGTAAGGCGGTCATCGCCTTCACCGATGACGGCGTCTGGGCGGGTTTCTGCTATATCGAAACCTGGAGCCATGGCGAATATGTCGCCAACTCTGGCCTCATCGTTTCCCCGTCCTTCCGGAAGTCCGGTCTGGCGAGGATGATCAAGCGGAAGATCTTCGATCTCTCCCGTAAGACCTATCCCGATGCCAAAATATTCGGTCTTACCACCGGTCTGGCCGTGATGAAGATCAACTCCGAGCTGGGTTACGAACCCGTCACCTATTCCGAGCTGACCCAGGACAATGATTTCTGGGCCGGATGCAAGAGTTGCGTCAACTACGAGATCCTCATGAGCAAGGAAAGGAAGAATTGTATGTGTACCGCCATGCTCTACGATCCCAAAGACCACTATGAACCCGAGGAGACGACACAGGACTTCCGAAAACATTCCAAGCTGTACGAACGCTTCATGCGTATCAAACAATGGAAGCTGCTGGCCCCCTTCCTGAAACACCACGCGTCC
Source organism: Puia sp. (assembly GCA_036010185.1). GTDB lineage: Bacteria > Bacteroidota > Bacteroidia > Chitinophagales > Chitinophagaceae > Puia. The sequence goes on along the minus strand of DASYSV010000019.1, from coordinate 2,499 downwards.
TCACTCATTCAACAATTTTTTCACTAAACTCACCCCCCTCTCATGAGCGATAAAGTCGTCTTAGCCTACAGCGGCGGATTGGACACCACCTACTGCGCCGTCTGGCTCAATAAGGTAAAACATCTGGAGATCCATGCCCTCACCGTCAATACAGGAGGGTTCGGCAAGGAAGAGATCGACCAGATAGCAGCCCGGGCTAAAAGTCTCGGCGTCGCCTCTTTCGAATGCGTCGACGTTACGAGGGAATATTATGACAGTTGTATCAAATACCTCATCTTCGGCAATGTCCTCAAGAACGCTACCTATCCGCTGAGCGTCAGCGCCGAAAGAATGGTACAGGCGATCGCCGTGGCCAACCACGTAAAAAAGGTCGGCGCACAATATGTCGCGCACGGAAGTACGGGCGCCGGGAATGACCAGGTCCGTTTCGATATGGTCTTCCAAAGCATGCTCCCCGGCGTGGAGATCCTCACTCCCATCCGCGACCTCAGGCTCAGCCGCGAAGAGGAGATCGACTTTCTCAAAAACAACGGCGTAGAGATCAACACCGAAAAAGCCAGATACAGTATCAATAAAGGTCTCTGGGGCACCTCCGTCGGCGGTAAAGAAACACTCACCTCCAAAGACTATCTTCCCGAAACCGCTTGGCCTACGCAGGTAACGAGCACGGATACCCGCAATGTCACGCTGGAATTTCAGCACGGCGAGCTCAGGTCCGTAGACGGGAAGACCTTCCCTCATCCCGTCGCGGCCATTCAATATCTTCAGTCCATCGCCCAGCCCTATGGCATCGGCCGCGATATCCATGTCGGCGACACCATCATCGGCATCAAGGGCCGCGTCGGGTTCGAAGCCGCCGCGCCGATCATCATCGTTAAGGCGCATCACCTTCTGGAAAAACATACGCTGACCAAATGGCAGCTCTACTGGAAGGACCAGCTCAGCAGCTGGTACGGCAACTGGCTCCATGAAGGACAGATGCTCGACCCGACGATGCGCAATATCGAAAAATTCCTGCAGGACACGCAGACCACCGTTTCCGGCAAGGTCTTTGTCACCCTGCAACCTTACCGCTACACCGTCACCGGTATCGAAAGCCCCCACGACCTGATGAGCAGCAAATTCGGCAGCTATGGTGAAATGAATAAGGGATGGAGCGGCGACGATGTCAAGGGTTTCGCAAAGATCTTCGGTAACCAGACGGCCATCTTTCATAAGGTCAACGAATCCGATTCATGACCACCGCAAACGACAGAATAGGATCGGCCCCCCGGCGCCAACCGGACCATCGGCCAATCATAAATAGCATCGATATGAGACAAGTACGCGCAGGCATAATAGGAGGCGCCGGCTACACCGGCGGAGAAATGATCCGGCTATTGATCAATCACCCCGCCGCGGACATCCGCTTCATCCATAGCAAAAGCAACGCCGGCAAACTGGTCTCCGACATCCATGAAGACCTCGCCGGAGACACCGTTTTGACCTTCGATTCGGAATGGCACAGCGAAGTCGACGTAGTCTTCCTTTGTATGGGACACGGCGAGTCGAAAAAATTCCTGGACGAACATGGCCCCTCGTTCGACGGCGTGATCATCATCGACCTCTCCCAGGACTTCCGTCTTAGCGGAACGCCCTGGGTCTATGGCCTGCCGGAACTCAACCGCGAACACATCCGCTCCGCCCAGGCCGTCGCCAACCCCGGCTGTTTCGCCACCGCCATCGAACTCGGTCTGCTCCCGCTGGCTAAGGCCGGCCTGCTCCACGACGTCTATACTACCGGCATCACCGGCAGCACCGGTGCCGGCCAATCCCTTTCCACGACCGGCCATTTCTCCTGGCGCGCCAACAATATCCAGGCCTACAAGACCCTGACGCATCAGCATCTGAAAGAAATAGGCCACTCGTTGCGGCACCTGCAACCAAATGGTGTCCCCCCATCCGTACATTTCACACCCTGGCGCGGCGACTTCACCCGCGGCATCTTCATCAGCAGCCAGCTGTCCTGCGAAAAAGATGCGGACGAGATCCGCGCACTATACGAAGACTATTACCGTTCCCACCCCTTTACCATCGTAAGCCGTAACCCCATTTCGCTGAAACAGGTCGTCAATACCAATAAATGCCTGATCCAGCTGGAACAGGTAGGCCGGCAGCTGGTCGTGCATTCCGCGCTTGACAATCTGCTGAAGGGAGCCGCGGGTCAGGCCGTCCAGAATATGAATCTCCTTTTCGGTCTCGAAGAAACCGCCGGTCTCCGGCTAAAAGCTAATGCCTTCTAAAAATATAAACTAGATCATTATGAATTTATTTGATGTTTACCCGATAAATGAGATCACCATCGTCAAAGCCAAAGGTTCTTACGTCTGGGACCAGGACGGCCAGCAATACCTCGACCTCTATGGCGGCCATGCCGTCATTTCTATCGGTCATACACACCCGCATTATGTGCAACGCATCACCGATCAGCTTGGAAAAGTAGGCTTTTACAGCAATTCC
>DASYSV010000016.1:0-4083 GCA_036010185.1 Puia sp. | reverse complement strand
CGACAGCACCGGCAAGGAGAAACTGTCCAACCCGAACTGGCCGTCCACCTCCAAATGGGACTGGAGCAGCCCCACCAACGTCCTGATCGATCCGCAATACAATTCCCAGTTCATCCTCCGTACGGCAGAGACCTATCTGTTGCTGGCGGAGGCCGATTATGACCTTGGCGATATGCAGGGCGCGGCCGATGCGATCAACGCGCTCCGTGCAAGGGCCCATGCGGCTCCTGTGACGGCGGCTGATATCACCATCGATCTCATCCTCGACGAACGCGCCCGTGAGCTCTTCTCCGAAGAAGACAGACGCTATGTCCTGCTCCGCACCGGCCGATGGCTGGACAGGGTAAAAGCGGACAACGTGATCGCCGCGCCGGGCGTACAGGCCCGGGATACCCTGCTGCCGATACCTCAACCGGTGATCGATGCCAACCGCACCAAACCGATGACCCAAAATCCTGGCTATTGATCGCACTTCGCAACATGAACAGACTACTGACAACAAGCCTTCTTTGCACCCTGCTCGCCGGGCAAACCGCGCTCGCACAGTCGCCGGGCAGGACCAGCTTCACCATCGACGACGGCTGGAAATACATTCCCGAAGGGATGGCCTATGCGCAGGATCCGAAGCGGAATGATATTGCCGGTCAGGAGGTCTCTCTCCCGCATACCTGGAATGCCACCGATGTCTTCGACGATGACCGCACCTACAAACGCAGCATCGGGTGGTACAGGAAACAGCTTCACTTCGGGCCTGAATATTCAGGGAAGCGTATCTTCCTGTGGTTCGAAGGAGCAGGCCAGGTCGCCGATGTGTATGTGAATGGCGATTTCCTGGGCCGGCATAAGGGAGGCTACACGGGTTTCGGTTTCGATATCACCGACCGGCTGAAACACAACGTCGACGGCAGCAGTGAGGGCCTCGTCGCCGTACAGGTCAACAATGCTCATGATCCGTTCGTGCCTCCTTTATCCATCGGGTATGCTTCCTATGGCGGTATTTACCGGGACGTTTGGGTGATCACGACGGGTTCCGTGCATTTTACGGATGTCAATAACAACGCGGGCGGAGTATTCATCAGCACTCCGGATGTCGCCACAGGCAAGGGAACGGTGGCTATCCGAAGCGTCATCTCCAACGAGACCGACCGCCCCGCCGCCATTACCTTCGTGAATGAGATCTGCGATTCCGCCGGCAGACCGATACGCAGTACGAAAGTCGACTATTCCGTAGGACCGCATCAGCGGGTGCCCGTCGCCGCGTCTGTGGATGCCGGTAACGAACCGCGGCTCTGGAGCCCGTCCGATCCTTACCTATATAAGTTGAAAAGCCATATCGAGATCGATGGCAAGACCATCGACGAGGTGGATAACTCCTTAGGCTTCCGCTGGTTCTCCTTCAGTCCGGATAAAGGCTTCAGCCTCAACGGACGAAAACTTGTACTGCATGGCACGACGCGACACCAGGATATGCTGGGCAAGGGAGATGCGCTGAGCGCCGAAGACCATGAACGCGATCTTCGGATGATAAAGAACATGGGCGCCAATTTCATTCGCCTGGCGCACTATCCGCAGGCGCCGAAAGTCCTGCAGCTCGCCGACGAGCTGGGACTGATCATCTGGGAAGAGGTGCCGGTCGTGAACTATATGACCCTCGACGACGAATTCTTTCACAACGCGCAGAACATGACCCGCGAGATGATCCGCCAGGGATATAACCATCCGTCGGTCGTGATGTGGGGGTCCATGAACGAGATCCTGCTCTACAGCAAAGACGGGGTTCGCATTCAGAAACATACGGACACCGCCTATATCGGCGCGCTGAAACGCTATGCCGTCCGCCTGGATAGTACCATTCGCGCAGAAGACCCGACGCGTTACAGCACGATGGCGATGCACCTCAGCGACGACTATGCGAAGTTCGGCATCGACCGCATCTCGCAGGTAGCCGGGCATAACATCTATGACGGCTGGTATTCGGGTGCTCTGGAAGACTTCGGCAGGGATGTCGACGCCATTCACCATAACGAGCCGCAGCAGAACATCTTCATCAGTGAATACGGCGCAGAAGGGGAAGTACGTCTCAATACGGAAAGACCCGGGCGAATGGATTATACGGAGGAATATCAGCGGCTCTATCATGAGAGCTATCTCCGGCAGATAAACGCACGACCCTTCCTGGCCGGCACTTCCATCTGGAATGAGTTCGATTTCTCGCAGCCCAATATCGGCGGTCCGCAAGGCCATCGCAACCAGAAAGGCCTGGTCACCTGGGACCGACAGCCGAAAGATGTCTATTATTTGTATAAGGCCAATTGGAACCCGGCACCCATGGTATACATCGCCAGCCGTAACTGGGCGGTAAGGGCGGGCGAAGCACACGCACTCAACACCATCGACGCATACAGCAATCTTCCACAGGTGACCCTCACCGTTAACGGCATCGACCAGGGCGCCCGCAAGCCCGACGACATACATAAGGCGCGCTGGTCCGTTCAACTGGCTAACGGAAAGAACGCCATCCGCGTCACCGGCCATTCCGGCAATAGCACCATCTCCGATGAGATGACCATCGACTATAGGGCATATGACGCCAAACCCGCGGCGCCTTTGTCCATCAACGTGGGCTCCAATGCCCAATACCTGGACGCCCCGGGTACGGTATGGATAGAGGACAGGGAATACAAGCCCGGCGGCTTCGGACATATCGGCGGTAACCCCGGCCTGTTCGCCCGCGGCGAGATCATCAAGGGCACGGCCGATCAACCGCTGTATTATTCGTACCTCGACAGTCTGCAGGGCTACCGGTTCGACGTAAAGGATGGGAAGTATAACGTGACACTCTATTTTGCCGAGAGCAAAGACCTTTTACCGGGGCAGCGGGTCTTCGATGTCACCATCAACGGACAGCCCGTAGAACACGGTCTTGACCTGGCCGCCAGCTATGGCTATGCCGAGGCCATCAAAAAGACGTATATCGTGGAGGCCAGCGACGGCCAGGGCATCCGCATCGTCTTCACGGCTAAAAAAGGGAACACGCTGCTCAGTGGAATAAAGATCGAACAATAAAAGGAACCATGACAAGAAACATTCTCACCGGATTGATCTCCGGCGCCGCCTGCTGCCTGACGATTGCCGCTCACGCTCAGACGCGTTTCGCCGACAGGACGCTTAAATCCGCCGACAGGCAATATCGGTACCTCATGAAACAGGTGCCCGAAGGCGTCATGCCCCGCAGCTTTCAACATGACAGTCTCCGCACCTGCACTTCTGAGAACTGGGTGGCCGGCTTCTATCCCGGCACACTGTTGGAGATCTATGAAGGCACGAAAGACCACGTCCTCTACGATGAGGCCCTACGCAAGCTGCCGCTCATGGACAGCCAGCAATACAACAGCGGCACTCATGACCTTGGGTTCATGCTCTTTTGCAGCTATGGAACGCTCTACCGGCTGGCACCGGATGCAAAGACAAAACAGCTGCTGCTCAATGCGGCCCGCTCGCTGTCGACGCGCTTCAATCCCAGGGTAGGCTGCATCCGCAGCTGGGGAAAGTCGGGTGATACCACCTCCTTCCGGGTCATCATCGATAATATGATGAATCTCGAGCTGCTGTTATGGGCCACGCATGTCACGGGCGATTCTTCCTTCTATCGCATTGCGGTCACCCATGCGAATACGACGATGCGCAACCATTTCCGGCCCGACTATAGCTCATATCACGTCGTGGTATATAACCCGCAGACAGGCGCCGTGATGAAGAAACAAACGGCGCAGGGAGCGTCCGACGAATCGGCCTGGGCGCGGGGACAGAGCTGGGGACTATACGGCTATACGATGTTATACCGCTACACCCATGACCCGCGCTATTTGGATCAGGCGCAGCATATCGCCGCCTTCCTGCTCAACAATCCCAATCTGCCGGCCGATAAGGTCCCGTATTGGGATTACAATGCGCCCGGCATCCCTAACGTGGAGCGCGATGCATCTGCGGGAGCGGTCATGGCTTCGGCACTGATCGAGCTTTCGGGATATAGCAAAGCAACGCTTGCGACGCGATACCTCTCCACGGCCGATACCATCCTGC
>DASYSV010000010.1:0-9856 GCA_036010185.1 Puia sp. | reverse complement strand
GAAAAGCATCTCTTTGCAGGAGCGAAGACCGTTGTGCTATCCGGTCCAACCAAAAGCAAAAACACGCCTACTGTCATACATGGGGTAAATACCGAGGATGGAAAAGTAGCTATATTCTCATGTGCCAGCTGTACAACAAACAATATCGGGCCGATCATGGAAATTATCGACAGGCGGATTGGTATAAAAAAGGCCATTTTAAATACCATTCATGCCTATACGGCTTCCCAGTCCCTTCTTGACGCTCCCTCCAAAAGAGACCTGCGAATGGGACGTGCCGCAGCAATGAACCTCGTACCCTCGTCGACTGGCGCGGCCCTTGCTACAACGAAGGCTCTGCCCGGATTGGAAGGTAAATTCGATGGGGTATCCATACGCACTCCGGTGGCCGTGGGTTCTATTTCAGATATTACGCTTGTGGCTGCAAGAGCCACTTCGGCAAAGGAAATTAATAGTATCCTGATTGAAGAGGCAAATACGGAGCGATATAGGTCGGTAATAGCAACTTCCGACAAGCCCCTGGTCTCCTCGGATATTGTCCAAAGCCCTTTTGCAGCAATAATTGATCTGCAAATGACCAGGGTCGTGGAAAATGATCTGGTGAAAATAATGGCATGGTATGATAACGAGTGGGGATTTACCAATCAAATGATCCGTCAGATCCTGGAGCTGTAGGTTTTTCCAGAACTTACCGGGGAATAAAAGGATTGGTGTGAGCGTGCTTTCAGGATAGGATCTATATTCCCAACTGCCTTCTGCCCTCGTCGCTTATCCTCGTATGATCCCATTTCGGTTCCCACACTATCCTTACGTTGATCTCTTTAGTGGGGTATTCGACGGAAAGCACATTGCGTACGCCCGTCGTTATCGCTTCCCCCATCGGGCAATAAGGCGTCGAAAGGGTCATCGTCACTTCGATTGATTTTTCCTGGGCAAAATCGAGCCCATAGACCAATCCCAGGTCAACGATATTCACAAATAGCTCCGGATCGACGACCCGGTATAGTGCATTCATTGCTATTTGTTTTTCCTCATAAAACGGATCGGTTATTAAAATTCCCATCTTATACCCTCCTTTTATGAAAGATCACCACCGCCACGTTATACGTGTATAGCGCGGCAACCATCACCCAAATGATACCCGATAATCTAACGATTGTCCCGATGTGCATAAAGATTCCTAAAGCCAGTAACGGCAAAGCCATGATATAACAGAGAAATTGCCAATTCAGAACATTTTCTTTATACAAGTGTTTGGGCATAGGGATCTTCACTTTGCCGTTGATATTTTTGTACCGTTCATTCCAGACAATAAAGGGTAGCGTTTTAAACGTCATGCCTAATATGATAGCGCTGATCCAACCAAGAAATACAAATACACCATAGACAATCGCAAAATGGTGATCTCCACCATAGAAGATCGCGGGGATCAGCAGAAAACTGATCAACAGTGCCAGGATCGAAATACCGACATATTTCATCTGGAAATCTATTTTCTTCTTTACCCTATTCCGGCAGATATCGGTCAAATAGACCAGCCAGGCGATCACACCAGCAAGAACCATCCCTTCATAGAAAAATACTCTCCCTGTGATTCCATTGAAATAGCCATCCAGGATAAACGCGATAAGTCCTGTATTTTGCAGCAAAAAGGCCCATCGAAGCAACTTTTCCTTGTCAGATTTTCCCAAAAGGAACATCGGCACCAATTTGGTGCTAACGCCTGCGATCAATTGCAGGAACCAACCCGCAAGCCCCGCATGGGCATGCAGCTTTAGGATTTCCAGGTGACTCCCCCGGATGAACGGATAGCGCAGGTTGACGGCCAGGACCAGGCCAACGGAAGCTGTCACTACCAGCCAAATAGCGGAGCTTATAATAAAACATCTCTGTACACTGTATTTTTTACAGGAACCGGCCGTCTTCCATGCATTCAGCAGGTACAACAGGGCAGCTATCAAAATCAGCGATCCGCCGCCAATCATGATCACACCTGTGCGAAAAAGCCAAAAGGAAAGGATCAAAAAGATGGCTCCAACAGCAAGGCAGAAATAAGAGAGCAGCGCGATCCACGCACTGTAAAGCTCCTTTTCACAAATAACCGGCAATAATTGATAAGAGGCTCCAAATATGACCATAGTACCCCATCCAAGCGCCGCGGTATGAACGATTGCAAGCAAATGAGGCTGAAAATAATGACCTGACACGGCTGCGGGGCAAAAGAGAATCATGAGGGTTAGCGCGAGGAAAAAGACCGCTCCTGTCCCATAAAAAGGCAGGACCGCATTATTTTTGGGCGCTTTTCCAATGTTAATGCCTGCCATTAGTCTTGTTGTTTTTTAAATAACAGCAACCGTGTGTCCGTATCCGAAATGGTCAAGATATGAATTTCGTAGTCCTCATCCATTAATTCCTCCAGCAGGTAGACCGGCGTCCGTTTGTGGTAGACATATAAGGCATGGTCTTGGGGAAGTTGTTTTAGCGATCTCAAAATGGCATTCATCGGAAGGGGCATTTCCAAATCCTTCACATTGATGGCGTGTGTTCGGTCCGCGGGGTATCTTGTTGCTATCTCCGCGAATGTCCGTGAATCATCTTTGAATAGTTTTTTATTACGCCCCTCCGGCGTTTCCCGGATTGCCTTCAATTTCTCCTGTGCTCCGCCAGTTTTTAAAAAATAGGTGCGGATCTCTCCACAGTGACCGGTTTTCGTGAAGCTCTCCGCGCCCATATTTTCCAAGAGCCTGATCAACGGAGCAGGAATAAAAGAGTTCACAATGCACAAGACCCCTCGGTGCTCCAACTCCCTGAATTTCTGTACTATTTCCTTCAGCGGGTCAACCCCATCTCTCAACATCGGCCGGACATCCAGATCGACGGACTTCCCTCCTGCCTTCTCGAAAATCCATTGAGGCTCTTCAGCCATCTCTACCGCCATCGCCGGTGTATCTGCCCCTTCAAAGACAAATCCCAGCGGTTGCAATGCCCGGACGACATCTCCGACAGAGCATCCGCCCATTTCCGCTGCCTCCGACAGGGTGATCCTTGCCGCCAGCAATTTCCGCAAAAGCGGGTTTTTCAATTTCTCCAATGGCCTGGCCACCGAGGCAATGGCTTCAATACTGTCCTTGTTCGCCTTTATTATGCTGGATATTTTCGTTTGCCCGTTGATGATCATAGTCTAAAGATGTGCGGAAAATTTGCTCTCCAGTTTTACTGCCGCTGGAAAAAGGATATTATTTTCCAGGTGGATATGCTGCAACAGATCGCTTTCGAATTCCTTTATCTTTTCGAAAAGATAGGTATAGGAGTTACACGCGTCTTCGGGAAGCGCATAATCGTGGGTGATTTTCCTGAAGAACTTCAGGTCCTCGCCGGATATTTCGTGCTCCGTTTGCATCATCATTATGGCCTCCCTTACCAGGCCGGCTGTAAGACCTGTCTCCAGTTTGGGATCCCGTTCCTTTGCCACCATTTGCCTGATGGCGGGGAACAATATCATTTCCTCCTTCATTATGTGGGTCATCATGTCCCGGAGAAATCCGGACAGGCCTTCCACGAGTTTTTTCAATTCCGGATGATACTTACCATGCCTTTGCGCCACTTTCTGTCCCAGATCGCTGATGATACGTGCGTTTTCCATAAGGTACTTATGATGTGTCTGGATAATATAATCAATTAGAAAATCGAGATCCCATCTGGTAAAATCCTGCGAAACCGACGGAGAGGACATAACCGCTTCTTTCAGGGCAAACTGTAAGTGCTCTTCGGAGACTCCGGCCTGTTCGCACGCTTCTTTCAGTGTCTGTTTACCCCCGCAGCAAAAATCAATACCCATTCGCCTGAAAACGTCGGCCTTTCTGATATCTTTGGCGGCTATTTGCCCGATAGTTTCCACCCCCTCGCGGGTCGTCCTTTTTCCGATTTTTACCCTCCATAGCGCCGGACCTTCTTCCAGGTAATCCCAGGTAAATATACTCCCGCGTTCGCCAAGTAGCTGATAATACAGCGGTTTGGGATCGTGGTCGTTTGAAATGATAAAGGCTTCCCCCTGTTCCAGGACGTCGAAATGTTCGAAGATAACCGGGTGCTTTTTTTTAGGCTCTATTTTCGTGACGTCTAAAATTTCTATGGTGCTCATATTGAAAAGTTTTTGATGATTTTGAAAAGCTGGATCAGCCCGCTCCCGGCAAGCAGGATGAATTTGATGACCTCGCCGGCTGCATAGTAGAGGTGCAAGGATCTGCCGGAGGGCTGTATGCCTTCCCGGATCTGGGTTGCCCTGAAGTCCAGGTGCGGGAGCAGCCAGGAGGTTTCGGCCCAAAGAATAGCCCCGATCAGCAAAGGGGTGATCAGGTCATAATAAGTGGTTTTGCCTATAAAGGAGGTAATGATCCAGCAAATGAAAAAGACGCACTCGACCCGGTTTAGCGCATGAAAAACCAATTTCCCGATACCCAGTCCTATCGGAAGGGTTACGCCCGGTGCCTGGAACTTAAGAGGCGCTTCAATAAAACTGATGGCGGCTATCATCCCGCACCATATGAGCGGGATCGATATTGATAGCATTCTGGCTATAGTTATCATGGTTTATGAGTCTGTAATGGAAGGATTTTTTGTCAATTGCATTAGCTTGGCGATATACCCCGCTCGTTTCTTCGCTTCTTTGGCATTTTCTCCTTTAAACAAGTTATCCACCGTCCGTGTAAAGAGCTGTAGCCACCGGCTAAAATGTTCTCTGCCGATATTCAAGGCCATGTGCCTGGTCATGGGGTCGCCCCGATATTTCTGGCTGTACAGCAGCAGGGTGCTCCAAAAATCGCACATCCTTTGCAGGTGTTGGTCCCAATCTCCTTTAATGGTTGCCTCAAATACAGGTGCAAGCAGGTCGTCCCGACGAACTTTTTCATAAAAACTATTGACGAGGTCAACGATATCGTCCTCGGTCTGAATGTCTCTGTTAGTAGTATGGTCCGATCCTTTTATCATTTGAAGAGATTCACGTTTGAATTGCTGATAAAATAGTAAACTGCCCAGCCGATAAATCCGATTACCAGGATGAATATCCAAAAAGGAATGCTTTGGGGCGTTTCGCTGCCGGTAATGAGAAATTCTTTTTGATTCCCTTTTCCGTAGGCATTGATCATGATCGGCACTACGCCATCCACCACCGCCTCTTCCTTCAATCCCTCGATGGTGATGGACGGGCCATTCCTTACTTCAAACGGGATGAGGCGCAGCCCTTCTTTTCCGGAGGGGTCCTTACTCACAATCTTCAGAATATGCCTGCCATCGATAAGGCGGGTCGTATCCAGCTCAAAATTTACCGGGGAAACAAGTTCCGCGATCGGCTTCGGGTCCTCGTCCAGGAAAAGGTATATCGTACTGTTGTCAACCATATTAATCGAATGTTAAAATGACTTGCTTGATATGGGTCTCAGACCTCTCACCCGGCCGGATGAGCCATTTTATTGAAAAATAGAGACTCCCCAGTACAATGGCCACAGCTACGCTTACAATGAGATAGTCCCAGCGACTGTCCGGCCCTACCCCGTGGGTTATCCCGCGCAACAGCCGGGGTTGCTGCAAGGTACAGGCAGGGCAGGCAAGGATACCGGTGATGGGGTCCAGTGATAACAATAGAAGGAGATAGGATGTCTTCATGAGTTTTTATTTTGTTGTTCCTTGTAGTTTGATCAGGTCCACCAGCTTCTTTATTTCATCGGGAGACACTGCCCGGGCATTATTCCCCCAGCTGGTCTTTTCATGATTCATAATAGCCGTGATCTCTTCAGGGCTGAGGTTATTGTTGGTTCCCACCGCGGGCATCGGTCCATATCCTTCCTTTATCCGGCCCGAATAACCATTCATGATGATATTGACCATTATCTCCGGGTTGTCATTTAGTACAACGAGGCTGCCCTTTAATGGTGGGAAGGCCCCCTTAAGTCCTTCTCCGTTGGGCTGGTGGCAACTCTGGCAATTCGTCGCATATAAGGCTGCACCGTCAAAGGCGGTCGTTTTGCCGCTGCCGCCGGATTCCGCTTTGTCCTTTTTCTTAAACAAAAAATCCGGTACAGGCCTGCCGTCGGGCAGTTTCGTTTGTTTTAAGGACTGCAGGTAGGCCAGCAATTGCAGCGCCTCGGGAGTGGCCACAACCTTTCCATCACCTGCGTCGTCCCTGAATTCCGCGGGTACATTGACGACCACATCTTCCGGGTTCGGATTCATGGTGGTGGTAAACAGCCAGGTATAGGCCGGCATGACGGATTCCTTTACCAGGATACGGGGATTGTATAAATGCGTGAGGTTCCATGCTGCGCTGGGTTGCCTCAAGCCGACATTGGTCAGATCCGGACCGGTACGTTCCGTTCCCATCAAGGTGGCGGTATTGCGCCAGACATCGATCCGGTGATCCCCGGCATAATCGGCCGCAATGCTAGGGCGGGAACCCCATGTTTTGTCCATATCCACGTTCCGGACCTGCTGGGTATGACAGGCCACGCATCCATTGGCGATAAAGATCATTTTTCCTTTGACGGCTGCATCGCTCAGGGGCTCGGCATCAGGAAGGGGTCTGAAATTCCTTTGATTGTCGAGTGCGGGCATGATGGCCACGAGCAGCGTCAATCCTCCGAAGAATAAGAATACCGCCCTAAATAATTTTTTATGGTTGTTGAAGAATTCCATAGTCTTTTTGTTTGATGCGGGTAGCCGTCGTCATTTTGTATAGGTTATAGGCGAAGAAGAAGTGCGAAAGCCACATCAGGCTACCCCCGATGGCTCTCCATAGCCAAAAAGGTTCCATCAATGTCACTCCCTCGATAAAAGGCTTGCCGGCTATCCATAAGAGTCCCTTTAGCGTCCCTCCATACATCAGGGGAACGGTATAAAACAGCAGGCCAATCAGCGCCATCCAGAAATGTGTGCCCACGAGGATCTGGGGCGGTTCCCTGCCCGTGAGCCGGGGAACGACCGCGTACATACCTGCCCAAAGAAAAAAGGAGATGATCCCGTACATCGTGAGATGCGAGTGGGCTACCGTGAAATCGGTGAAATGCCAGAATAGGTTGGTGGAGCGGAACGCTTCCGCCGTACCCTGCATAGAGCCGGTGAAATAAAAGACGACCCCTACTAAAAAGAAGGGCAGCGTATAACTGGACGATAACTTGTGCCAGCCCCCTTTAAAGGTCAGGATAAAATTGGTGGTGCCGGCCGCCACGGGAATGATCATTCCGACGCTTCCCACGATGGCAAAGGTCTGGAGCCACCAGGGGATAGAACTGAAAATGAAATGATGGGTGCCGATCACGGTATAAAACAGTATCTGTGTCCAGAAAGCGAGGATCCCAAGGCTATAGGAGTAGATGGGCCGGTTAAGTTGTTGGGGCAGGAAATAATAAACGATTCCCAGGGTAAACATCATAAACCACATTCCGACGGCCTGGTGCATATAATAGCCCTGGACAATGGTTTCACCCAACCCGTCCTGCCAAAACGGAAGATACCCCACCGTTACGATCACGAGGCCGAAAATGATCGCCGCCACGATGTACCAGTTGGAGATATAAATTTCTTTCGGTTTGCGACGACCGATGGTCTGCAGGAAATTGATCAGGGTGATCATCAGGGCGATTGCGAACAGCGCCATGACCGGCCAGATATATTCCCGGTATTCACCTCCTGCATTGTTGATGCCCCCCATCAGGCAAAGGCTACCGAAAAGTACTGCGGCATTGATCAGCCACAGCGAATACCACCCCTTCCGAAGGCTGGCCAGAGGGTTATTGCCGACGCGGGGCACGATATAATAGCCCAGGCCCAGCATCCCTAAAGAGGCCCATCCCCAAAACACCATATTGGTATGTACAGGGCGAAGCCTTCCAAAGCTCAGCCAGCTAACATGATCCGCATCGGGGGCCACAAACTTGATCCCAAGGTATTCGCCAACGGTGGTGCCGACAACGAGCCAAAAAGTAGCGCAACCGATATAGGCCAGTACGAGCCGTGCCAGGGCCGGGTCGATAGGAGGCCGTTTCACCGCCCGTTTCTTCAACGGTACGACAGTCAAGGCGGCTTGGCTCGTAACATTGCTCAACAGTCCTTTTTTGTCTTCAGGGGGTAATTCTCCTATGAGTTCCCGCTGGGTTAGGCCATAGCCTAGTGCGTCCCGGCGTTCTGTTAAGAGGGCTTGCCTTTCTGCCGGAGAGAGGATGCTTAGGCCTTCGCTGAACCGCTTGGCCTCCGCAAGTCGTTGTTTCTCCCGTTCCCGGCGGAGAATATTGCCTACTTTAAAGATCATTACCACAATGCCGGCCAATACGGGGAGCAATAAAAGGACCAGCATGATCAAGACGCCGGTTTCCCCCCAAATGGAGCCTTGTGTTATCCCAAGCAATAGCGGTGCGAATGCCAGACGAGTGACACCCGGCTCTTTACAGCCTGACGACGGTTTTGCATTTTCCAAATACCGATCAATCTGCTGTTTGTCTAACGTGGAAATATATTCGGCCAGTTGCCTTTTATCCATTTCCGCTTTCCTGCCCGGTGCAAGGGCCCTAATCTCCGTCGTCCTGAAATAGAGGTACAACGTCGCCACCAGGAGGATGAATATCAGGAAAAGCAGGATAAGCGTCCAGCCCGCAACAGAATGAAAAGAGAAAAAGGCTTTCCCTATCATTGCGGAAAACAGCAGATGGGTGGTCGGCAATGAATAACACATATAAAGACCTTTTTATCGTTTATTAAGGCAAAAAAAATCATGCATTTAAGATACCCTTCGCAATCTCCTTGATCCTTACCTTGCTTCCATCATGGGATGATTGAGCATTCTCTCACAAAGGTAAAAATGATTTTTAAATAAAAGACTAATTTATCCTTTAATTTTTTCAATTTGGCATATCCGCTAAAAATCCACCACTCGCCGTCTCATACCATCGGATTCGCGCGCCGCTCACGTCGCACATGACTGCCCTCACGCAAGGAAATGAGCATGGTTACAGAAATAGGTCAAAAAGGAAACCCCGGCTGCACTATCTTTATAATGAACGGCGGCGCTTTTATCCCTTCTACCATGGTCGTCCATCGGAAACCACGGCTCTCAAAATAGTTCGAATGATTTCTTTTGCAGGCAAATACGACGTCTTACTCGGATTGATCATCGTAACACTCGTCTTGAGCGCATACATTATCCTTTACAATTTGAGCCGCCGCAAAAGGGCCGAAAAAGACCTTCGCGAATCCGAGAGCCGGTTCGATCTCCTGGTTCAGCATGTCAGGGACTATGCTATCTACATGATAGACCCCCAGGGTCTGGTAATGAGTTGGAACCAGGGTGCGCAATTCATCAAAGGATATACGGCAGAAGAGGTCATCGGTAAACACTTCTCCCTGTTCTATACCGATGAAGAGATCCAACGCGGTGAACCCGCCTTTAACCTCAAAAAAGCAGCCGGGGACGGCCACTATGAATGCATCGGTCTTCGCAAGCGAAAGGACGGGTCTTCCTTCTATGCAGACGTGGTTTTTACGGCCATGTACGATGACAAAGGGCAACTATCCGGTTTCATCAAGATCACCAAGGACATCACTCAACAAATCACCATACAGGAAGAAATGCGTCGTGCCCTCGATAGGGAAAAAGAACTCAACGAGATGAAGTCGAAATTCGTCACGCTCGCCAGTCATGAATTCAAGACGCCGCTCAGCGTCATTCTCTCCTCTACCAGCCTTATCGAGAAATATGCCGCTACCGGCGAAGAATCGCATCGACTCCGTCATATCCAACGCATCAAATCCAACGTAAACAATCTCAAGCAATTATTAAACGATTTTCTCTCCCTGGAGAAATTGGAAG